>DASTAF010000422.1:0-4243 GCA_035713005.1 Acetobacteraceae bacterium | reverse complement strand
CGCGCCGAAACCCTTGGCGCCAAGGTCACGGAAAGCGTCTCGAAAAAGACCGACTACGTCATCATCGGCGCCGACGCGGGCTCGAAGGCCGCCAAGGCCACCGCCCTGGGCATCCCCCTCCTGACCGAAGAGGAATTCCGGGCCATGGCGGAGCTATAACTCAGGCATCACGCAATAGCGTTCGCGATTTACCGAGTTTAGCGCTTCCGGCGCCGGGCGACGAGGACCAGCCCGAGCAATCCGCTGCCGAGCAAGGCGAGGGTGTCGGGTTCGGGAACCGTTTGCGGGGTCTCCTGGACCGCGAAGCTGTAGGTCTGGCCGGTGACCAGGTTGCCGAGACTCACGCTCAGCATCGCGTTGGCGAAGGACAAGTCCTTCAGGCCGGAGCCGAATGAACAAGCGTAATTCCCCGTGCACGTATAGGCGGATTCGGCTATGTTCGTGACGTCAGGGGAGAAGCCGGAGAGCGTGAACCCGGCAAGGGCGCCAAAGCCTTTTTCATTATATGGCTGCGACCCGGTGAGGGCGAAGGTGAACGTGGAGGGACTAAAGCTCAAAGTGGCGTCATAATCCTGCCCGCCCAAATGTACTGGTGGATGACGTCGGAGAAATCCACGCCGGGCGCGATGACCACCGTCGCCGGCGTGAACTGGGTGCCGACCGTTCCACCCAGCGGCAGGACGGTCAACTGGCCGGTGAGGGTCATGCCGATCAGGCTGGCCTCGGCCGGCGCCGCCGAGGTGAGGGTGGCGATGCCGAGTGCGCCGACCATGAGAGCCCGCTTCATGGAACGCATTACTCTCTCCCTTCTATTTTATGTACAAATTTAAATGTAAACAAATACTGGATCAGCCCCTTGTGGTCAATCTTTTTAAAACTTTGTGATGCGGGATATCAGAGTGGTAAGGAATTCCGACGCAAAGGAAGAAGCAAAGCACTTTGTTGGTTGATCCAGACGGTTGCAGCGTCATCGCGGGAAGCGAATCGGCGCCGAAACGCAGGAATCCGCAAGCAAAAGGAAAAAACCGATATAACCCGTCTTGCACAGCTATTCTAACTTATGCTTAGTAGTATCGTGCGGACCCTCCAGGCTTCAACCCTCTTCGAGCGCATCGCGTCCTTCATAAGCTCCCTCTGCCAGACCCTGGGCCATGGCTGCACCCGCGCAACTCCGCGCGCCGACCTCCTGATCGTCAACCTCTTCTACCGCCGCCTCCTGCGCACCCTCGCCCGCTTCAAGCGCTACCTCGAAGCCCCCGATCCGGCGGCGCTGAAACCCAGGCCACGAACTCGCAGGCAGCCCGATCCCGAGGCGCCCAAGCCGGAGCCCAGGCCAACCCGCCCCGATGACCCGAACCATGCCCGCAGCACCCCCAGCCAGTTCGGCTGGCTGCGCAGGATCATCCCCGACCATATCCCCATCTACGGCGGTGCCGGTGCCGCGGCCGCCACCGGCGCCCTGCTCCAACTCCTCCAGGACCCCGAACTCGAAGCACTCCTCAAGCTCTGCCCGACGCTCGCCCGCAACCTGCGCCCCATCTGTCATGCCTTGGGCATCCGCAGGCTCCATATCCGCCCGCTCCCCTTCCCGGCCCCGAAGCCGCGCTCGCCCGCACAGCATCCGCCCCCGCGGCGAAAAACCCGCCCGCCCGGGACCAGCCTCCTGATCATGCCGCCCGCTCCGGAAAAACTCGCCTTTTGACACCAAGGCCCGCGCACGGCCATTTCGTTACGATAGGAAAACGAAATCCGTGAATCTTTGCGGGAGAGTGATTACCTTTGGCTCAGTCGTCGCGCTGGATGCGCTCCTGGCGCTCATGGCGCTCCTGCGCCTCGATGGAGAGGGTCGCGATCGGCCGGGCCATCAGGCGCTTTATGCCGATCGGCTCACCGGTTTCCTCGCAATATCCGTAGGTGCCGGCCTCGATCCGGGCGAGCGCCTGGTCGATCTTGCCGATCAGCTTGCGCGCCCGGTCCCGAGTCCGCAGTTCGAGCGCGCGATCAGTCTCGATGCTGGCGCGGTCCGTCACGTCCGGCTCATGGATGCCGCCTTCGGAAAGGCTTTCCAGCGTCTCGTTCGCCTCCTCCAGCAGGTCGTGCCGCCACCGCAGAAGGCGCTGGCGGAAATATTCGACCTGCATCGGATTCATGAATTCCTCGGCTTCGGTCGGCACGTAGTCCCGGGGCAAAGTTACCAGCATGAACCCAACATCTCCTTCGCCAATATCAAATAATAGGCTGACCGGCCTTGAGTGCCGCGGCTTATAGCGGCGGGTTGACAGATCGCCAAGTGTGGCGCCGGAACCCGAAGAGGATTCATAAGGTCGTCACAAAACGGCCACGGCGGGCCAGCTCAATGCCGGCGCGGAGGCGGATGGCGGCCAAAATTCCCTGCAACTGCGGGCTGGCCGCTTCCGGCAGCCGCTCCAGCGCCTCGTTCAGCGCGCCAGGCGACAGGCTCTGGCCGCCCAGCAAAGCCGCCTGAAGGCGGGAAAGCTCCTTCAGCACCGCATCCGCCCCCCGCTTTGCCGCGCGGTCTCTCTGCGCGGGGGCAGCGTCGTCCTGAACCGAGAGAAGCCCCGCCAGGACGACAGGCGAGATCATGACAGGCTCCGCCGACACTGGCACCTCGGCGACCGTGAAGCCGCCGGCCGGGGCAATCCTGCGGCTTTGCAGGCTCATCCCGCCCCCCACGCCGCCGACCGTCCGGATACTGGTCATCATTCACCCTCAATCTGGTTATCGTCCCTCGCAATGAATCCATTCTGGCAGCCAAATCTTAATCTTTTGCTTTCATACTGTGGTCAGCAGGACAATGATGACCATTTACCGAAAAATTTTTCTGATCCTGATGACGATACTGGCCGTGGCCCATGCCAATGTCGCGGCGGCGCAGGTACGCATCAAGGACATCACCGATATCGAAGGTATCCGCGAGAATCAGCTCGTTGGGTACGGGCTGGTGGTCGGGCTGAACGGCACCGGGGATTCGCTGAACAACGCGATCTTCACCCGCCAGTCGCTGATCGGCATGCTTGAGCGGCTGGGCGTGAACACGCAGGACCAGTCGGCCCAGCTGCAGACCAAGGACACGGCGGCCGTCATGGTTACCGCCTCGCTTCCCGCCTTTTCCCATAGCGGGCAGCAGATCGATGTCACCGTTTCCGCCCTGGGGGACGCCAAGAATCTCACCGGCGGCACCCTGCTGGTGACACCGCTGCTGGGTGCGGATGGGCAGGTCTATGCCGTCGCGCAAGGCTCTCTCGTCACGGGGGCGATCGCGGCGCAAGGGGCCAATGCCTCCTTCACCCAGGGCGTGCCGACGGTGGGCCGCATCACCAATGGCGCGATCGTGGAGCGTTCGGTGAACTTCAAGCTCGCCTCGGAAACCATGCCGAAGCTGGAGTTGCGAAATCCCGACTTCACGACCGCCACACGGATTGCCAATGCCGTCAACCTGCGGCTCGGCCCTGGCATCGCGACCGTGGATGATCCGCGCACGATTACCCTCAATCTTGCGGGCAGGAACGTCGTCAGCTCCCTGGCCGACATCGAGGATCTGCAGGTGCAGCCCTCGACTCCGGCAACCGTCGTGGTGGACGAGGCGACCGGCACGATCGTGATGGGCGACAACGTTAGAATCAGCACAGTTGCAATCGCGCAGGGCAATCTGACGGTCCGGGTAACCAACACGCCGGTAGTCAGTCAGCCGAACCCGCTGGCCGGCGGCCAGACCGTGGCCACCGCACAGACAAATATTTCCGTGAACAAAGGAAAGGGAAAGCAGATGGATATCGTTCGCGGCGGCGTCAGCCTGCGGCAACTGGTAACCGGCCTGAACGCGCTTGGCGTCGCGCCTCACGACATGATCAGCATATTGCAGGCAATCAAGGCGGCTGGCGCGTTGCAGGCCCAGTTGATCGTGCAATGAGCGTATCCTCCATAGCCGCGCCATCCACCTTGCCGACATCCAGCAGCAAAAATACGCTCGCGACGGCAAAGAAGTTCGAAGCCATGGCAATCGGCGCAATGCTGACGCCGATGTTCAAGACCCTTGGTAAAGCGGATGCGCCTTTTGGGGCGGGATCGGCTGAAAAGGAATTCCGGCCGTTCTTCATTTCGGCCATTGCCGATGCGATGGAGGCTCGTGGCGGAATCGGTCTTGTGCCGGAGATCGAGGCCGCCATGACCGACAAGGGTGGAGCGCAGAAATGAACGATTTTCTGGACGCCGCGGCAGCACT
>DASTAF010000421.1:0-6111 GCA_035713005.1 Acetobacteraceae bacterium | reverse complement strand
GCGCTACCGGCTGGCCGATACAGCCGGGCTGCGCAAGCGGGCGCGGGTGGAGGAAGGGCTGGAAAAGCTTTCCACATCTTCCACCATCGAGACGCTCAAGATGGCCGAGGCGGTCATCGTCGCGGTCGATGCATCGGAGGGCATTCACGAGCAGGACCTGCAGATCCTGCGCCTTGTCGAGCGCGAGGGACGCAGCGCGGTGATCGCGCTGACCAAATGGGATATGGTGGAGAACCGGGACAAGGCGCGCCGCGCGATCATGGACCGGCTGGAAATTTCGCTGGCGCAGATGAAAGGGATCGTCGTGGTGCCGCTTTCGGCGGAAACCAGCGAGGGTCTTGGCCGGCTGCTGCCGGCGGTGCGGGCGGCGGACAAGGTGTGGAACCACCGGATCGGCACTGCGGCGCTGAACCGCTGGTTCGAGGAGGCGCTGGAGCGCTTCCCTCCGCCGCTGGTCGATGGGCGGCGCCTGAAGCTGCGCTACATCACCCAGGTGAAGGCGCGCCCGCCCAGCTTCGCCCTGTTCGGCACCCGCGCCGAGGCGACGCCGGAAACCTACCTCCGCTATCTGGCCAACAGCATCCGGGAGACGTTCAAGCTGCCCGGCACGCCGATCCGCATCAGCCTGCGCGGCACCACCAACCCCTATGCGGATCGCTAGCCACCTACCTGGAACCGAATATCGCCGATCCCACCCGCACCTGGGTCGCGCCCGCCTCGATTGCTGCCTCGAAATCGCCCGACATGCCGATCGAGCGCACCGGCAGCCCGTGCTGATCGGCGCGAGCGACCAGCTCGCGAAAATAGGGCATGGGGTCCAACCCGAGGGGCGGAATCGCCATCAGCCCAGCGAGCGAATCGCCGAATCGGGCGCGGCAATCCTGGATGAACCGATCCGCCTCGGCGCGCGGGATGCCGGATTTCTGCGGCTCGTCCCCGATATTGATCTGCACCAGCAGGCGGGGCAGCCGGCCTTCGCGCTCCGCCGCCGCCGCCAGCGCATCGATGAGCCGCGGGCGGTCCAGCGTCTCGATCATGTCGAACAGTTGCACCGCCTCGCGGGCCTTGTTGGTCTGCAGCGGGCCGATGAGATGCAGATCGAGTTCCGGATGCGTTGCCCGCAAGGGCGGGAATTTCGCCGCCGCCTCCTGCACGCGATTCTCGCCAAAGGCCATCTGGCCGCAGCTCAGCGCTTCCATCACCGCCTCGGTGGACTTCGTCTTCGAGACCGCGATCAGCGTCACATGCTGGCCAAAGCGCGAAAGGCTCGTAATTCGCGCCCGCAGCGCGGCCAGATTTTCGGCGATGGAGGGGCTTTGCATGGATAACAGGCTTATCCGCGATGCCCGCGCGGTCAAGCGCCGCCGACGGATGCCTTTTCCAGCGCTCTGGCTGTTCACCGACAGCATCCGGATGCCAGACCCGCTGCCGGTGATCGCCAAGCTGCCGCGCGACATCGGCGGGGTTGTATTCCGGCATGACAACATTCCAAACCGGGTGGAGCTGGCGCGCCAGGTCGCGGGATTGTGCCGGATCAGGGGACTGCCGCTGGTGATCGCGGGGGATGTCCGGCTGGCGGCGCGGCTGCGCGCGGGACAGCACAGGCGCGAGGGGTGGATGCCACGGCTGCGTCCTCGTCGCGGGCTCATCACTGCTTCCGCTCACGGCATGGCTGGATTGCGGCGCGCGGCGAGGCTGGGCGCCGATCTGGTGTTTCTTTCCCCCGCCTTTCCCACCGCCAGTCATCCGGATGCAGCGGCGCTGGGCGCGCTGCGCTGGGCGCAGCTATCGCGGTCGAGCCGCATTCCCGTGCTGGCTCTGGGCGGAATCGAAGGGATAAGGTTGCGCCGTCTTGGCTCCTGTTGTGCCGGAGGCGGCGCCATTGGTGCATTGTATACTTGTATACATAAGAAACAACTTGTTGCCTCTATGGCACAGTGCGGCGAAATAGCGGTTCTGTCACAGTTCCGAGATTGCGTTGATTATCTTTAATGCTTTTATCCCCTCCAACGGCTTCGCACGGAATCGCGAGGCGGCATCAGGGTTGGTCGATCACGCCGGGAAGCCGGCTCAAGGAGGGTAAAATGCGTAAATTCCTGTTGGCTTCGGCGGCGGCGGTGGGGCTGGTTGCCGGGGCGGCTGGCTCGGCTCATGCCCAGGCGGCCAAGCCGGTGGCACCCGGCTCGCTCGTTGTCCACCTGAACGGACTGCTGACCTATCAGATGGACGCGATCGGTTCATCCGTTCAGAGCTATGGCGGCTACAAGCTGAACTCCATCAACGATGCCGGCTTCCTGCGCCTCTATCCCGGTTTCGACGCCATGACCAACGATGGGTTCGAATATGGCGTGGCCTCTGAAATCCGCGATGAATATACCAATCCCGGCCAGGGCGAATACGAAAACGGCACCAGCGCCGCGGGAGCGGCCAATAATGGCACCTTGTCCCTCATCATCCGCCGCGCCTATGCCTATCTGGGCAGCAAGAAGGCCGGCATTGTCCGCATCGGCCAGGGCGACGGCCCCTGGACCCTGATGCAGGATGGCGTGTTCGAGAATTTCGGTGACGGCAACCTGTGGAACTCCGATGGCGGCATCGGCTCGCTGGTGCCGGGCGCGGCGCATCCGACCTGGCTATTCTCGGATACCGGCGCGCTCTACACCACGCTGAAGGTAGTGTATCTTTCGCCTTCCTTTGACGGCGTGAATTTCGGCATCGGCTACGAACCGAATTCGAACAGCATCAAGGAAGGCCTCGCGAACTGCAACGTGGCCGCGCTCACCTGCCAGGCATTGGCGAGCGCTCCGGGCGGCGCCGGCAATGCACGGCGCAAGAACACGCTTGACGCGATGCTGCAATACACCACCGAGATGAACGGCTTCGGCGTGAAGCTCTCGGGCGGCTATATCGTCGCCTCGCCGATCGGCAACAGCACCGGAGCGCGGATTAGCGATGGCACGCTACGGGGTGTCACCAGCTATAAGCAGCTCGAAATCGCCACCATCGGCGGGCAGGTCTCCTATGCCGGCTTCATGCTGGGCGCGAACGCGAAGGACGGGCAGGTCAATAACGGCTATACCTTCCTGCTTCCCGGCCAGCGCCGCGCGATCGACTGGCTGATCAGCGCTGAATACAGCATCGGCCCGGCGCTGATCGGCGGCTATTACTTCAACAACCAGAGCGCCGGCGCACATCAGCCGGGCAATGGCGTCGCCCGCACCGAGCAGGATAACGGCGTGGCGATCGGCGCCAACTACGCGGTGACACCGAATTTCGGCCTGTTCATCACCTATGTGTATGGCCAGCGCAAGCAGTACGGCTTCGACTTTGCGAACAACACCACCATCGGCACGACCGGTTACAGCGCCGCCTATGACCGCACCCATAGCCAGGGAATCGGCGCGGGCGCCTCGCTGAAATGGTAGGCTGATCCGCCTTCCGCGGAACCAGCAGGAGAAGGCGGCGGCATCCCCGCCGCCTTTTTCGTTTGCTCATCGCTCTTGGCGCAACCGCGCCGCAAGGCTAAACACGCCAAGCCCCCGCCGGACCCTCCGGCGCGGCCAAGCGGAGAAAGACGTGCGGTTTCAAACTGGTTATCTGCCCCGGTATGCCCCCTTGCTCGGCCTGATGGCGCTGGCCGCCTGCAGCAGCGCCAAACCCGTCTCCCAGAACCAGCTCAACAACCCCCAGACGGAATACACGCCTCCGGCACTGAACAAGGGCACCACCGGCACCCTGTTCAGTTTTGGCAGCAAGAACCATGCTGCCCCCGAAACGGGCACCGGCGTCGCGGTGAATGCCTATCTCTGGCGCGCCTCGCTGGACACGCTGTCCTTCATGCCCCTCGCCTCGGCCGACCCTTTCGCCGGCGTGATCATCACCGACTGGTATTCGCCCTCCGCCTCACCGAACGAGCGCTTCAAGGCCACCGCCTATGTGCTGGGCAGCCAGCTTTCCACCGGCGCCTTGAAGGTCTCGCTGTTCCGACAGGTGCAGCAGGACGGGCAATGGGTGAACGCCCCGGTTGATCCGGCCACCGTCAACGGCATCGAGGACCGCATCCTGGCCCGCGCGGCGGAACTCAGGGCGGCGAACAACGCGAACGGCTGAAAATGGATCAGCATTCCCCCAGTTCCGGCGAATCCGCCTATGATTTCCGCAGCGCCGAGCCGCGCTGGCAGGCGGAGTGGGAATCGCGCCGCTGCTTTCAGGTGGCGGATGCGCCGGAAACCGGCAAGCCGAAATATTATGTGCTGGAGATGTTCCCCTACCCTTCGGGGAAGATCCATATGGGCCATGTGCGCAACTACGCGCTGGGCGATGCGGTGGCGCGCTACAAGCGAGCGCGCGGCTACGACGTGCTGCATCCAATGGGCTGGGATGCGTTCGGCCTGCCCGCCGAGAACGCCGCCCGCCAGCGCCGCATCAACCCGGCAAGATGGACCTACGACAACATCGCGGCGATGCGCGCCGAGCTGAAACGCATCGGTCTCGCCATCGACTGGTCGCGCGAATTCGCCACCTGCGATCCTGAATATTACGGCCAGCAGCAGAAGATATTCCTGGAATTCTGGCGCGCCGGACTGGTGGAGCGGCGGGAATCGGCGGTCAACTGGGATCCGGTGGATCAGACCGTCCTTGCCAATGAGCAGGTGATCGACGGGCGCGGCTGGCTGTCCAACGCGCCGGTCGAGAAGCGCATGCTGGCGCAGTGGTTCCTCAGGATCACGGATTTCGCTCCCGAGCTGCTGGAATCGCTGAAGACGCTGGATCGCTGGCCGGAGCGGGTGAAGGCGATGCAGGCGAACTGGATCGGCCGCAGCGAGGGGGCCGAAGTTTCCTTCCCGCTGGCTGCTCCCGCCGGCGGCATTGATGCGGTGAAGGTCTATACGACGAGGCCGGACACGCTGTTCGGCATGAGCTTTCTGGCCATCGCTCCGGACCATCCGCTTGCTGCCGCAGTCGCTGCCCGCGACCCGGATGCGGCTTCCTTCATCACCGCCTGCCAGAGCGCCGGAACTTCGGAAGCGGCGATCGAGTCGGCCGAGAAACAGGGATATGACACGGGGCTAAGGGTGACGCATCCGTTCAACGGCAGGAGCTACCCGGTCTGGATCGCCAATTTCGTCCTGATGGAATACGGCACCGGCGCCATCTTCGGCTGCCCCGCCCATGACCAGCGCGACCTGGATTTCGCCCGCAAATATGGGCTGGACGTGACCGCCGTGGTCGCGCCCTGGAGCGAGCCGGAGATCCGGATCGGCGACAAGGCCTTCGATGGCGATGGTGTCATCATCCATTCGGATTTTCTCGATGGTCTGGACGTCCCTGCCGCCAAGGCGCGCGCCATTGCCGAGCTGGAGGCGCGGGGCGCCGGCAAGGGTGTGGTCAACTGGCGCCTGCGCGACTGGGGCGTATCCCGCCAGCGCTACTGGGGCTGCCCGATTCCGGTGATCCATTGCGCCGCCTGCGGTCCGCAGCCGGTGCCGGAGGCCGATCTGCCGGTGAGGCTGCCGGAGGATGTCAGCTTCGACCGGCCTGGCAATCCGCTCGACCATCACCCGAGCTGGAAGCATGTGACCTGCCCGCGCTGCGGCGCGCCCGCCACGCGCGAGACCGACACCTTCGATACCTTCGTCGATTCCTCCTGGTACTTCGCCCGCTTCTGCTCGCCCTGCGCCCCCACGCCGACCGAGCGCCGGGCGGTGGATCACTGGCTGCCGGTGGACCAGTATGTCGGCGGCATCGAGCATGCGATCCTGCATCTGCTCTATGCCCGCTTCTTCACCCGGGCGATGCACAGGATCGGCTATGTCGGGATCGACGAACCCTTCGCCGGACTGTTCACCCAGGGTATGGTGACGCATGAAAGCTACAAGGCCGAGGATGGCGGCTGGCTCTACCCTGAGGAGGTGGTGAGGCACGCAGACGGCTCGGCCAGGCATCGCGATACCGGCGCACCGGTCGTCGTTGGGCGGGTAGAAAAAATGTCCAAGTCGAAGCGCAACACGGTCGATCCCGGCGCGATCATTGAGCGCTTCGGCGCCGACACCGCCCGCTGGTACGTGCTTTCGGACAATCCGCCGGAGCGCGACGTGGAATGGACCGAGG
>DASTAF010000420.1:0-2031 GCA_035713005.1 Acetobacteraceae bacterium | reverse complement strand
ACGATCTCGCCGCCGCCATCGCCGCCCTCCGGCCCCAGATCGATCACCCAGTCGGCGGTCTTGATCACTTCCAGATTATGCTCGATCACGATGACCGAATTTCCCGCATCGACCAGCCGGTGCAGCACCTCCAGCAGCTTGCGCACATCCTCGAAATGCAGGCCGGTGGTCGGCTCGTCGAGAATATAGAGGGTGCGGCCCGTCGCCCGCCGCGAAAGCTCCTTCGCCAGCTTGATCCGCTGCGCCTCGCCGCCGGAAAGCGTCGTCGCCTGCTGGCCGAGGGCGATGTAGCCCAGCCCCACCTCGTTCAGGATCTTCAGCTTGTCCGCAATCCTCGGCACGGCGCTGAAGAAGTCCAGCGCTTCCTCGACATTCATCGCCAATATGTCGGCGATCGACTTGCCCCGGAACTTGATCTCCAGCGTTTCCCGATTGTAGCGCTGGCCCTTGCAAGTGTCGCAGGTGACGTACACGTCCGGCAGGAAGTGCATCTCGATCTTCAGCACCCCGTCGCCCTGGCAGGCCTCGCACCGCCCGCCCTTGACGTTGAAGGAAAACCGCCCCGGCTTGTAGCCGCGCGCGCGGGATTCCGGCAGTTCGGCAAACCAGTCGCGGATCGGCGCGAACAGATCGGTATAGGTGGCGGGATTGGAGCGCGGCGTGCGGCCGATCGGCGACTGATCGATATCGATGATCTTGTCGAGCTGCTCCAGCCCGTCCAGCCGGTCATAAGGGGCGGGCACCTCGCCGGAACCCATCAGCCGGCGCGAGACCGCCTTGTAGAGCGTATCGATCACCAGGGTCGATTTGCCGCCGCCGGAAACCCCGGTGATGCAGGTGAGCACGCCGAGCGGAAACGCCGCGCCGACATCCTTCAAATTGTTGCCGCGCGCGCCGCTCAGTTCCAGCATCCGCTCCGGGTCGACCGCGCGCCGCCGGCGGGGCACCTCGATCCGCTTCCGGCCCGAGAGATACGCGCCGGTCAGGGAGTTCGGATTGGCGGCAATCTCCGCCGGCGTGCCTTCCGCCACCACCTCGCCGCCATGCACGCCCGCCGCCGGACCCATGTCGATCACGTGATCGGCGGTGAGGATCGCATCCTCGTCATGCTCGACCACCAGCACCGTGTTGCCCAGCGCCTTCAGCCGTTTCAGCGTGCCGAGCAGCCGCTCGTTGTCGCGCTGGTGCAGGCCGATGGAGGGCTCGTCCAGCACGTAGAGCACGCCGGTCAGTCCGGAGCCGATCTGGCTGGCCAGCCGGATGCGCTGGCTCTCGCCGCCCGAAAGCGTGGTGGAGGACCGGCCGAGCGAGAGATAATCGAGCCCGACATCGACCAGGAACTGCAGCCGGTCGTTGATCTCCTTGAGGATGCGGCGGGCGATCTCCAGCCGCTGCGGCGTCAGTGTCTCAGCGACGCGGGCGAACCAGTCCCGCGAGGCGCGGATGGACAAGGTCGAGGCCTCGGCGATGTTGCACCCGGCCACCTTTACCGCCAGCGCCTCCGGCCGCAGCCGCGCGCCGTGACAGACCTTGCATGGCCGCTCCGCCTGATAGCGTGAAAGCTCCTCGCGCACCCAGACGCTCTCCGTCTCCCGGAAGCGCCGCTCCAGATTATGGATGACACCCTCGAACGGCTTCCGCACCGTATAGGCCCGCACCCCGTCCTTGTAGGAGAACTCGACCTCCTCGCTGCCCGTGCCCTGCATGATCGCCTCCCGCACCCGCGCGGGCAGGGCTTCCCAGGCTGTCGTGATCCTGACCCCGAAATGCCGGGCAAGGCTGGTCAGCGTCTGGTCGTAATAGGGCGACTGCGCATTGGCCCAGGGCAGGATCGCGCTGTTGTCGAGCGGGCGCGCCTCATCCGGGACGATCAGCGCCGGGTCAAAAAACGTCTCGCTCCCCAGCCCGCTGCATTCCGGGCAGGCCCCGTGCGGCGAGTTGAAGCTGAACAGGCGCGGCTCGATCTCCTCGATGGTGAAGCCCGATACCGGGCAGGCGAAGCGCGAGGAGAATACCGTGCGCGGCGCCTCG
>DASTAF010000419.1:0-6211 GCA_035713005.1 Acetobacteraceae bacterium | reverse complement strand
CCGGCGCATGGCCGCACCTGGCAGATCGGCGATGCGGCGCGGCTCGCGCACAAGACCCTGCTGCCGGTGGCGCATGATTTCCGCTCGGCGGATGTCGCGGCGGGGGGCGAGGGCGCGCCGCTGGTTCCGCTGTTCCACGCGGCGCTGGCCGCCGGGCTGCCGAAGCCGCTGCTGGTGGTGAATATCGGCGGCGTCGCCAACATGACCTTCCTGGGCGCCGATGGCGGCATCCTGGCCTGCGATACCGGGCCGGGCAATGGCCCGCTGGATGACTGGGCGCATCGCCATACCGGCGCCGCCTTCGACGAGGATGGCGCGCTGGCGCGGGCGGGCAGGGTGGACCAGGCACGCCTTGAGGCGCTGCTGGATGATCCCTATTTCGCCCGCCCGGCGCCGAAATCGCTCGACCGGCTGCATTTCTCGGCGCGGATTGCCGAGGTGATGGCGGGGGCCGGGGCGGCCGACGGCGCGGCGACGCTCGCCGCCTTCACCGCCGCCGCCATCGCCGCCGCCCCGGTGCCGGCGCCGCCCGCGCGGGTGCTGGTCTGTGGGGGCGGGCGGCACAATCCGGCGATCATGGCCGGGCTGCGGGAGGCTTTCGCGGTTCCGGTTGAGCCGGTCGAGGCGGCGGGATGGAACGGCGACGCGCTGGAGGCCCAGTGCTTCGGCTTTCTCGCCGCGCGGGTGAGGCGGGGCCTGCCGCTTTCGCTGCCGGGCACGACGGGGGTGGCGGCGCCCATGCCGGGCGGGCGCGTCACGAAGCCGGATGACGCTCGTTTCGCGGAACCGATTGCGGCGGCAGGCCCGCCGCCCGGCCCGTGAGCCCGGTGGGCGTGCCGGAATCGTTCAGCATTTTCGCCAGCGCCCGCACGAACCCCGCCGAGACGGGCGCCGTGCCGCCCTTCGGGGCGGTGATGCTGGCACCGGGCGCGGCAGGGCTGGACGTGGGGCTGCCGTTGTCGAACAGGTGGATGACGATGCCGGAAGGCTGGGGCTGCACCGTCCGCCCGGCCTGGGCTCCGACCGGCAGGCAGATGGCCGCGATGACCGCCGCGCCGCTAATCGATGGTTTCATGGAACCTCGTATAGTCGATGGCGAATGATCCGTCTTCACGGCGGTCGAAGATATCGGCGAAGCGCCGGCCGAACCTGAGATCGGCCGGGCTGTAGATGTGGCGGGCGACAATGGTCGCCATCAGCGTGTCGTCTATGCCGTTCAGCATGCAGATCAACACGATGTTCGCGCGCAGCATGGCCTCGACGTCGAGCCCGTGTAGCGGGCTCTGCTCGGTGATGCGGTGCATCACCGTCCAGGACAGCGAGAAGGCCGGGGAGCGGTCCCGCTCCAGCGGAAGGTCGATCAGCCGGCGCAGCGACTGGCCGTGCTCGTCGGTCTCGTCGCGGGTGATGGTCACCGTCATGCGGGCGTCGGTGATATGGTTGCGCCGCTGGTTGGCGACGCGGAATATCAGCGTGTCGGTTCCTCCGCGCGGATGGATCACGGCGATCCGGCTGAACAGCACGCGCGCCTGCGGCCGGGACAGCCGGGCGAAGAGCATGCCGGTGGCAAGCGCGGTGCCGAGCAGGCCGCCGAGAATCTCGAAGCTCGCGATGATGTTGGCGGCCAGGGATTTCGGATAGAAGACACCATAGCCGGTGGTGGAGAGGGTCTGGACGGAGAAGAAGACATCATCGCCGAAATCGCCGGGCCGGGCGCCGGCGATGCCGCCCGTCTCGAAATAGAGCAGGGCGAAGGCGAGGTTGGCGAGGGCGAATATTCCCGCGAGCAGGCCGAGCAGCGCCGAAACTGGCATGGTCATCAGCGCGTAGTAAAGGTCCCGCCAGTCGCGCCGCGACAGGCCCCGGCGTTCAACGGCGCGCAGCGCCTGCGCGGAAAAAGGCGGCGCCGGCTCACGGGACCGGCGCCCTTTCATCGTCCCGCTCTCAGGATTGCTGGCGGCGCAGGAAGGCAGGGATGTCGATGCCGATATCCTCCGTCTGCGCGACCCGCACTGCCGGGCGCTGTTCCTGATGCTGGTCATAGGCCATCCGCACCGGCGGCTGATTCGGCGCGGGCGGCTGGTGGGCCGCCGGCGCCTGCGGCTGCATCGGGTGCTGCGCGTAGCCCGGATGGCTCATCGGCGCATGAGCGAGCTGAGGCTGGGCCATGTGGGACTGCGCCATCTGGGGCTGGCCCATATGTGGCTGACCCATCTGGGGCTGAGGCGCATGCGGCTGGGGCGCCATCTGCGGCGGAAGCTGCGCTTCCCGCTGCGGTTGCGCCTGGGCCGGGGCGGGCGCGGGGTTGCGGAGTGCCGCGGTCATCCGGTTGAACAGGCTCATCTTGCGCGGCTCCGAGACCGGGGAGCGCTGCGACGGCCCGACCGGCGCGGCCAGGATCGAACCCGATGCCTGCCCCGCCAGCGGTGCGCGGGCGCGCGGCGATTCCATTCCCATTGCCGGTGCCGGATGCGGCGCCGGCTGCATCGCGGAGGTGTGGTGATAGGGAGGCTGGGCCTGCGGCTGCATCGGAGCCGCCGGAGCCGCGTGCTGGCCGAGATGCGGCGTGCCGGCGGGCGCCGAGGTGACGCCGATCGTCTGGGTGGCGGCATTCGCGGAGGCGACCAGCGTCGCCACGGCGTCCGCCATGCTGCTGCTGCCGCCCACCGCGACCAGGCGTGGCCGCTCGGCCTGGACCGGGGCGGTGTCGATGCCGGTGGCGACCACCGAAATCCGCACCCTGCCGTTCAGGCTTTCGTCGAGCGCCATGCCGACCATGATGTTGGCGTCCTCATCCACCTCCTCGCGGATGCGGTTGGCGGCCTGATCGAGCTCGTGCAGGGTGAGGTCGGAGCCGCCGGTGATGTTGATCAGCAGGCCGCGGGCACCCTTCATGTTGGTGTCCTCCAGCAGCGGATTGCTGATCGCCGCGTCGGCGGCGCGGATCGCGCGATCCTCGCCCTCGGCCTCGCCCGTGCCCATCATCGCCTTGCCCATCTCGGCCATGACGGCGCGGATATCCGCGTAGTCGAGGTTCACATGGCCGGGCACCACCATCAGGTCGGTGATGCCGCGCACGCCCATGTAGAGCACGTGATCCGCCATCTGGAAGGCTTCCTTCCAGCCGGTGCGCTCGCTCGCCACCTTGAACAGATTCTGGTTGGGGATGACGATCAGCGTGTCCACGAAGTCCTGCAGCTCGTTGATGCCGTCCTCGGCGGCGCGCATCCGGCGCTTGCCTTCGAAGGAGAAGGGCTTGGTGACCACGCCCACGGTCAGGATGTTCCGCTCCCGCGCCATGCGGGCGATGACCGGGGCCGCGCCTGTGCCGGTGCCGCCGCCCATGCCGGCGGTGATGAAGACCATGTGCGCGCCGTCCAGATGCTGCGCCAGATCCTCGGCCGCCTCCTCGGCGGAGGCGCGGCCCACTTCCGGACGTCCACCGGCGCCGTTGCCCTGAGTGATGTGCGGCCCGAGTTGCACCCGGCGTTCGGCCCGCGACAGCATGAGCTGCTGCGCATCGGTGTTCGCCACGACGAAATCGACGCCGGGCAGATTCAGCGCGATCATGTTGTTGACGGCATTGGTGCCGCCGCCGCCCACGCCGATGACGGTGATCTTGGGGGTGAAATCGGTGTGGGTGGTCTGCGGGATGGTCAGGTGCAGGGTCATACGCGGTTCTCCTTATTGGCGCGGCTGGGTGCTGATGAAGGGTTGGTGATGCGGGGTGCGGAAGCGCGGCTCATCACACGCGCTCCTTCAGGAAATTGAACATGCGGCCGAACCAGCCCCGGGCCGGTTCGGCGGTGAAGTCGATATCGTGCATGGTCTGCCCGTCGCCGGTGGCGAAGGCGAGCAGCCCGATCAGGTTGGCGAAGTTCGGGCCGGTGCTGGCATCGGCGAGGCCGATGACGCCGAGCGGGCGGCCGAGCCGGACCTGCCGGTTGAGGATATGCGCGGCAAGCTCGCGGGCGCCGACCAGCTGCGAGGCGCCGCCGGTCAGCACCACCCGCGATCCGGCGGTGCGGCCGAGGCCGGAGGTCTCGATCCGGTCGCGGACCATCTCGAAGATCTCCTCCATCCGCGGGCGGATGATCGAGACCAGCGCGCTGCGGGGCATCTTGGCGATCTGATGGTCGTCCTCGCCCACCAGCGGCACGGGCAGCAGCTCCCGCTCGTCATCCGGGCTGGGCTGGCAGGTGCCGTAGAGCGTCTTCAGCCGCTCGGCATGGGCAAGCTCGGTGGAAAGCCCGCGCGCGACATCGCTGGTGACGGAGATGCCGCCGAGCGGCAGCTGCGCCGTGTGCAGCACCTGGCCCTCGGCGAAGACGGCGAGCGAGGTGGTGCCGCCGCCCATGTCGATCACGATGGAGCCCAGCTCGCGCTCATCCTCCACCAGCGTCGCGAGGCCGGCGGCGAAGGGGGCCGAGACCATTGCCGAGATTTCCAGTTCGCAGCGCTCCAGGCAGGCGGTGACGCTTCGGATCGCCGCCGTCGCCGCATCGACCACGTGAAGCCGCGCCGTCAGCGTGTCGCAGTACAGGCCGCGCGGATCGGCGATGCCGGGGGTTTCGTCGGTGGCGAAGCTCAGCGGCAGGGTATGGATGGTGGCGCGCCCCTCGGAGGAGGCGCGGGCCTTGGCCTCGCGCACCACGCGGCGGATGTCCTCCTCGGTGACGGCGCGGCCGTCGATCGGCCATTGCACGTTGAACAGCCGCGATTCCGGCTGGCCGCAGGAGAGGTTGACGATGACGGATTTGAGCCGCATGTCCGCCTGGTCCTCGGCGCTGCCGACGGCGGCGCGGATCGCCCGCTCCGCCTCGTCGAGATCGACGATGCCGCCGGCCTTGACGCCGCGGCCGCGATGCAGGCCGAAGCCCAGGGCGCGCAGCCGGCCATCGCTCTCCGCCCGTCCGATCAGGCAGGCGATCTTGGTGGAGCCGATATCGAGCACGCCGAACGGCCCCGGCCGGATGGGGCCGAAGCGCGCCGGGCGCGGGCGCGGCGGCGGCTCGCCCATGCTGGGCGGAAGTTTCGGCAGGCTGCGGCGCGAAAATTCGTTCATCGGGGGCGCATCCTCATCAATGGTGGTCCGGTTTCGGGTTCGTCTTCGGCTGATTCTCGTCCGCCTGATCCGCGCCGGCCATGAATCCGGCGGGATAGGGGCGGACCACCAGCCGGTCCGCCAGCCGCAGGTCGATCACCTTGACCGGCCGGTCGAGAATCGCGATGCGCTCCTGCACGGACATCAGCTCCGCCAGGGCGGCGCCGACATGCTGCGCCGGCAGCTTCACCATGGCGTGGTCCTTCAGGATCAGGTTCCAGCGCAGGTCGTCGACGCGCTGCGCCGCGACGATCCGGCGGCTGATCGCGGGATAATGCGCCAGCCGGTCGATCAGCGCCGCCGCATGGGCGGGCGCCTCATTGCCCACCAGCAGCAGCAGCGAGGGATCGCGCGCCTTCGCCGCCGCCGCGTCGTGATCCAGCATGACGTTGCCCTGGCGGTCGATCAGCACGAAGCGCCGGTCCGGCCCCTGCCAGATGGCGAAGGGACTGCGCTCGGTGACATGGATCACCAGCGTGGCCGGCAGCACGCGCTGCACCACCGCCCGCTTCACCGGGCCGAGGCTTTCGATCCGCTCCGCCGCCTCGGCGATCGGGACGCCGAGGATGGGGGCGCCGTAATCCACGCCGAGCGCCGAGCGCACCAGCGAGGCCGGGGTGGTGGTGGCGCCCTCGATCCTGATGTGCTCGACGCGGAAGCCGAGACGCGCCACCGCCGCGTCCGCGCCCCGGCGGATCGGGCCGGTCGCCGCCCCGACCGCGCCGCTCCACAAGGCGGGCACGATCACCAGGGCGAGCAGGACCGCCGCGACCATCGCGGCAGGCTTCAGGCCGCGCCGCAGCCGGCGCACGAACATGGCGCGCGCGCTCAGCCGGTCCTGGATTTTCGGGGATTTGCGGGATTTCACGCGCGGCATGCCGCCCTCTCCACCATCCAGGCGCAGAGCGCCGGAAAATCCATGCCGCGGAAGGCGGCCTGCTCGGGCAGCAGCGATGTCGGCGTCATGCCCGGCTGGGTGTTGATCTCCAGCAGGATCAGCCGTCCGGAAGCCTCGTCATAGCGGAAATCGGCCCGGCTCGCGCCCCGGCAGCCCAGCGCGGCATGGGCGGCGAGCGCGATATCCATGGCTTGAGCCTCGGTTTCAGG
>DASTAF010000418.1:0-2197 GCA_035713005.1 Acetobacteraceae bacterium | reverse complement strand
GCTGCGCAGCAGGGTGGAAAAATGGCCGGAGAGCGGCGCCACGATCAGCACGCGGGGCTGCGGGGCATCGCTGTCCTTGCGGAAATGCAGCAGCTCGGCGAAGGGCGTCGAATGCACCACCTCCTCGGCCACCGGCACCATCCGGTTGCCGGCGGGCACGGCCTCGATCCCGAAGGGCGGGCGCCTGTGGGTGGTGCCGCCATGGCCGAACAGTTCCAGCCCGGCGCGAATCGGGCGCATGCCGAGGCCGAACGGGTTGAGGGGGGTGGCGAGATCAGAAAGGGAGGCGATGTTGCGGGCGACGAAGCGCCAGGGGTCCAGCATGTCGAGCTGGGCCTGATAGAGCTGATACATCATGGGCACCGCGAGGGAAAAGCGGCCCCGCCCAAGGCATCGTGAAATTTCAGTGGATGAAATTCCAGTGCAGCATGAAATTCCGGGACAGCGTGAGACTTGGGAACCATAAAGTTACGATCTATCATGAAATTGTATAGGTTTCGTTAACGTCTGGTGGTTTCCCAATATGTGAGGCTGGTTCCGAAAATGCAAAGGGGCCTTTCCGATTCCTCGATGCGGTTGTTTCACTCCATGGCATTTCGGTTACACCACCACAAGTTGCCGAGGCACCGGAGGCATGCCGGAACATGCTACTGTTCCTGAAATCGATGGGCTTCGGCGTCGCCGTCGCGGCGCCGGTGGGGCCGATGAGCCTGATCTGCATGCGGCGGACGCTGGATCAGGGCTGGAAGCAGGGCATCGCCACCGGCGCCGGCATCGCGCTCAGCGACGCGACCTACGCGCTGCTGGCGGCGCTGGGGCTGTCGAGGCTGCTCGCCTCGGGAATGGGCGGCGATCCGCGCCTCCTGCGCCTGGGGGCGGGGCTGATCCTCGCCGGCATCGGCGCCCTGGGCTGCCTGCAGCGCTCCTCGCGCGGGCAGCCGGCGGCGGAGAATGCGGGACTGGCCGCCGCCTTCTGGAGCGGCTTCGCCCTCACCCTCGCCAATCCGCCCACCCTGTTCGTCTTCGCCGCCATCTTCGCCGCCTTCGCCCACGGCGCCAGTTTCGATGACGGCACCATCGCCGAGACGGTCTGCGGCGTGTTCATCGGCTCGCTGATCTGGTGGCTCGGCCTGACGACGGTCATCGCGCGGCTGCGCCACTCGATCAGCCCCGGCACGCGGCGGCGGATCGGGCTGGTTTCCAGCGCCTGCCTGCTCGCCTTCGGCCTGTTCACCATCGCCAGCGCGCTATGAATTTTCCCGGCGCGGGCCAATCCGGTGCAGCGCCCGCCGCAGCGGCGCCATCGCCCGCCACATGCGGCTCTCCTCGATCCGCCGCGCATGCTCGGCAAGGCCGGCGGCATGCGCCAGAAGCTCCTCCTGCCGGCGCTCCAGGGTGGCGATCTCCCCGCGCAGGCGCTCGATCTCCCGGTTGAGCGCCGCCCGGTCCAGCGAGGCGAGATCCGGCCCGGCCGGACCGGGCTCGGCGCGCTCGCGCTCCACCCGCACCTTGGCCGGATCGGCGAGGGCGGCATGGGCGGCGCGGGCCTGCCCGGCGCTCACCCCGCCCAGCACCGGGGCGAGGCGCGCGTGGAGATAATCCGCGTCCCGCACGAAGCGCGGGAAGCCCAGCAGTATGATGGGGATGTCCGCCGCGGTCAGCCGTTCCACCAGCCGGTAAAAGCCCATCGCCAGGATGCGCGCCTGATCGAGCGGGTGGAGCGAATAGACGATGCCGCCCGGCGTGCGCCCCCAATGCTCCCAGGGCCGGTCGAGCTTTGTCGCCCACTCGTTCTCCTGGGCGAAATGGCGCAGCTCGACGGTGCTGCGGCTGGCGGCGGCGTCCATCAGGTCGCGCAGCGGGATGACGACCGCGTCGATGACGATGGCGGGATCGGCGAGAAGCTGGTCGATCAGCTCGACGATCCAGGGCGACTTGACGACGTAGGGCAGATCGTCGCGGATCGCCGGCAGCGGCAGGTCCTCGGCCCCGGCATTGGCCGCCTCGTCCCAGCTCGCCAGCTCGCCGAAGCGGGTGAAATGCGTCTCCAGCCCCAGCGCGTCGAGATAGCGGACCAGGAAGGAGGTTCCGGCGCGGCCGGTTCCGGCGATCAGCAGGTGATGGCGGGGCGGCTTCGCATCGTCGCTCATGGCGCATCTTCCTTGGGCGGCGCGGGCCGGTCAAGCGGCGCGCCGGA
>DASTAF010000417.1:0-2089 GCA_035713005.1 Acetobacteraceae bacterium | reverse complement strand
CGGCCCCGACAAGAAGCCCGTGCCGGGGGTGAAGATTCCGGTGCTGCCGCCGCACGAGCCGCTCGTGCCCAGCCCTTCGGCGCCTCCCGTCACCCTGCCGCCCGCCGCGCCGCTCTCCGCCTGGCCACAGCCGGGTGCCGGCCCACGGCATGATCCGGGATCGGTTCTGCTGCCTCCGACACTACGCGAGAGCTGGCGCGCCAGGATCGGCGCCGGCGGCACCTATCGCCGGGTGCTGCATGTGGAGCCGGTGATCGCGGCCGGCATGATCTTCACCATGGACGGCAACGGTTTCGTCGATGCGTTTTCCGTCGAGTCCGGCAGCCGGATATGGCGGCGGACGATGCGCCCGAAGCACGACAACAGCTTCGCCTTCGGCGGCGGCCTCGCCTTCGATCACGGTACGCTCTACGTCGCCACCGGCTTTGGCCAGATTCGGGCGCTCGATCCGGCGACCGGTCATGTCAGGTGGCAGAAGCCCCTGGGCCAGCCGGCCCGCTCGGCGCCGACCATCGGCGGCGGCCAGATATTCCTCATCCTGCTCGACAATACCCTGCTCTCGCTCGATGCCGGGAATGGCGCGTTCAACTGGCGCTTCCCCTCCGGCTCCTCGGTCAATTCCATGCTTGGCGCCGGAGCGCCGGCCTATGATCGGGGCATCGTCACGGCGGGTTTCGGCACCGGGCTGCTGGTCGGGATCAATGCGGCAAGCGGCTCGCCGGTGTGGGAGCAGAGCCTCGCCGCCGGATATGAGGCAGACAATCCCCTCAACGTCTCCAGCATCACTGCCAATCCGCTGATTATCCAGGGCTTGGTGATCGCGACCGGGCTGGCGGGATCGACCGTCGCTTTCGACCTCAGGAGCGGGCGGCGCATCTGGGCGCGCAGCGGCGGCGGGTCGCAGACTCCCGCGGCGGCCGGGGACTGGCTGTTCCTGCTGACTTCCGGGCAGCATCTGGCTGCGATCCATGTGCCGGACGGCGCGGTCGGCTGGGTCACGCAACTACCCGCCTTCCTGCATCCGAAAAGCGATTCCGGCCCGCTCGCCTGGCATGGGCCGCTGCTCGCCGGCAACGCCCTGCTGCTCACCGGCGATGACAGGCGGCTGCTGGTGGTGGACGCGATCACCGGCAGGATCGCCTCGCCGCCGGAGAGATCGCTGAAGCTGAACGGGCCCGCCGATCTGCCTCCCATTGCCGCGGCGGGAAAGATGTTCGTCCTCACCCGCAACGCCGTCCTAGCCGCCTATTCGTGAATCCATGGCCTTCCCGCGCATCGTCATCTGCGGCCGGCCCAATGTCGGCAAATCGACCCTGTTCAACCGGCTGGCCCGCAAGCGGATCGCCCTGGTGGCGGACGAGCCAGGGGTCACGCGCGATCGCCGGGAGGTTCCTGCGGAAATCGGCGGCCGCCAAATCCTCCTGATCGATACGGCGGGGCTTGAGGAAAAGGCGCCGGATACCATCCAGGGACGCATGCGCGCCTCGACCGGCACCGCCGTCGGCAGCGCCGATCTCGTCCTGTTCGTGATCGATGCCCGGGCCGGGCTGCTGCCGGAGGACCGGCATTTCGCGGTCTGGCTGCGGCAGTCCGGCAAGCCCGTCATTGTGGTGGCGAACAAGGCGGAGGGGCGCGGCGGCGCCTCCGCGGCGCTCGAGGCCTATGCGCTGGGGCTGGGCGAGCCGATCGCGGTATCCGCCGAGCATAATGAGGGGCTGACCGACCTGGCGGATGCCATCGAAGCTGCCCTGCCCGCCGCGGAGGCGCCCGGTGATGAGCAGGAAAACGGGGCAGAGCGTCCACTCAGCCTCGCTATCGTGGGGCGGCCTAATGCCGGAAAATCCACTTTGATGAACGCGCTGCTGGGTGAGGAGCGGGTGATCACCGGCCCTGAGCCGGGGCTGACGCGCGATGCCATCGCCGCCGATTTCACCGGGCCGGACGGCAAGCGCTACCGGCTGGCCGATACAGCCGGGCTGCGCAAGCGGGCGCGGGTGGAGGAAGGGCTGGAAAAGCTTTCCACATCTTCCACCATCGAGACGCTCAAGATGGCCGAGGCGGTCATCGTCGCGGTCGATGCATCGGAGGG
>DASTAF010000416.1:0-11090 GCA_035713005.1 Acetobacteraceae bacterium | reverse complement strand
GTGCAGAAATCGGAGCAGGAGATGCTGCGCACCCCGAATTTCGGCCGCAAGTCGCTCAACGAGATCAAGGAAGTGCTGACCGCGATGGGGCTTTCGCTCGGCATGTCCGTGCCCGACTGGCCGCCCGAGAATATCGAGGATCTGGTCAAACGCTCCGATCAGCCCTTCTGACCGCAACAGGGAGTAACAATCATGCGCCACGGCATTTCGGGTCGCAAACTCGGCGTCACCTCGTCCCATCGCGCCGCCATGTTCCGCAACATGGCCGTCGCCCTCATCAAGCACGAGCAGATCACCACCACCCTGCCGAAGGCGAAGGAATTGCGCCCGGTGGCGGAGAAGCTGATCACCCTCGGCAAGCGGGGCGGGCTGCATGCGCGCCGCCAGGCCTATGCGCAGCTGCGCGATGAGACCATCGTCGCCAAGCTGTTCGACGCGCTGGCCGAACGCTATCGCGCGCGCAATGGCGGCTATACCCGCGTGCTGAAGGCGGGCATGCGCTATGGCGATGCCGCCGACATGGCGGTGATCGAGCTGGTGGAGCGCGATCCGGCGGCCAAGGGGCTGGATAGCGGGCCGAAGCCGGAGCCGGTGGCCGAGGATGACGAGGCGCAGCAGGCCGCCTGACCGCCTGCTTCCTGACCGGATGGCGAACGGCGTGGCGCGGGCCGCGCCGTTTTGCGTTCAGCTCGTCGCGCAGTTGGAAAGGGTGATATCCCGCGAGATGGCCTCCGCCGTGGCCCTCACCTCCGGCGCCAGCATGGTCATGCGGGACTGATCCATCCGCATCGAGGGGGCGGTGACGCTGACGCTGGCGATCACCCGCCTCGCGCGGTCGAAGATCGGCGCGGCGACGCAGCCGATTCCGTCCTCATGCTCGCCGCAGTCGAAGGCGATGCCGGCCTCGCGGATCGCATCCAGCGCCGCCACCAGCTCCCGCCGGTCGGTGATGGTCTGGCGCGTGTGGCGGCGGAGGGCGAGGCGCTCGATCACCTGGACGCGCAGCGCGGGATCGAGATGCGCCAGGATCGCCTTGCCGACCCCGGTGCAGTAGAGCGGGCCGCGCCGCCCGATCGAGGAGAAGAGCCGCAGCGTCTTCGGACTCTCGCGCTTGTCGATATAAATGATTTCGAGATCGTCGCGCACCGCCAGATGGATCGTCTCGTTGGTGCTCTGCCAGAGCGCATCGAGATGCTTCGCCGCGGTCTGCCGCAGGTCCAGCCCCTCCCAGGCGCGGTAGGAAAGCTCCAGCAATCCCACCGCCGGGCGGTAGCAGCGATCGGCGGGGGAGGGCTGGATCAGCCCCGCCTCGATCAGCTCCTGCAGCAGCCGGTGCAGCGTCGCCTTCGGCAGATCGGTCGTCTTCAGCAGCGCCGAAAAGCTCGGCGGCGTATCCGCGATGGCGACGGCTCGCAGCAGCGCCAGCGCCTTGGCGATGCTGGAGGGCAGTTCGGAGATGCCGGTCTGCATGATGCGCTTGACAGTGCATGACGTTACAGTAAAGTCAATACGGAAACATGTTCCGTATTATGGAACAGATGGTGGAATAACAAAAGGGAGAAGAAAATATGTCCAGGAAATTCTTGCTGCTTGCCGCCGCCGCGGCTTCCGCTCTCGCCGCTTCGGCCTCGGCCCGGGCCGCCGGACAGGCGGGAGCGCAGTCCATCGCCGCCACCTCGAAGGCGGTATGCGTCAATCCCCATCCGAACCATGCGAAGCTCTCCGGCATGATCCTCGGCTTCTCGCAGTCCCAGGGCAACGAGAATCCGTTCCGCGCCGAGGAGACCAGGTCGCTGCGCGAGGCGGCGCATTCTGCCAAGGTCAAGCGCTATCTCTACACCAACGCGCACAGCAACCAGGCCAAGCAGGTCGCGGATGTGGAGAGCATGATCAACCAGGGCGCCCAGGCGCTGGTGATCGCCCCGCTGAATTCCACCGGGTTGCAGCCGGCCTTCGCCCAGGCGGCGGCCAAGCATATCCCGATCATCACCATCGACCGCCACACCGCCGGCACCATCTGCAAGGATTATCTCAGCTTCATGGGCTCGGATTTCTACAAGCAGGGCCAGATCGTCGCGCGGCAACTGGTGAAGGCGACCGGCGGCCATGCGGTGATCGCCGAGATTCAGGGCGCCTATGGCAATTCGGTCGAAACCCAGCGGACCAACGGCTTCGCCGAGGTCATCAAGAAGCATCCGGGGATGAAGATCGTCGCCGCCCAGACCGGCAACTGGTCCACCACCGACGCGCAGAAGGTGATGAGCGAGATCCTGCTGGCGCATCCGGACGTGAACGCGGTTTACACGCAGAGCGACACGATGGCCTTCGGCGTGCTGACGGCGCTGCGCGATGCCGGCAAGAAGGCGGGATCGCAGGTGAAGATCGTCACCATCGACGGCACCAAGCAGGGCGTGCAGGACATCAAGGACGGGCTCATCTACGCGGATGACGAGACCAATCCCCGCTTCGGGCCGATCGCGCTCAAGGAGCTGCGGAACTGGTTCGACGGCAAGCCGGTGCCGCAGAAGGTGACCATCAAGGACCATCTCTACACCAAGGCCAATGCCGCCTCCTCGCTGAAGAGCGGCGTGCCGTACTGATCCGCTCGCCATGACGGGTGATGGCGTGGTGCTGGAGACCCGGGCCGTGTCGAAGACCTTCGGCGCGGTCCGGGCGCTGCAATCGGTTTCCTTCGCCCTGCGCGCGGGCGAGGTGCATGGCCTGGCCGGGGAGAACGGCGCCGGCAAGAGCACGCTGATCAAGGTGCTGACCGGCTTCCATCAGCCTGATTCGGGGGAAATACTGCTCGCCGGCCAGCCGGTCCGCTTCGCCGATCCGCGCGCCTCGCAGCGCGCCGGGGTGCGGGCCGTCTATCAGGAGATCAACCTGATCCCGGAGCGCAGCGTGGCCGAGAACATGTTCCTCGGCGACGAGCCGCGCCGATTCGGCCTGCTGATCGACCGGCGGCGGATGGCCGAGCAGGCGCGCGAGATACTGGGGCGCTACGGGCTGGACATCGATCCGCGCGCCCGCCTCGCCTCGCTCGGCCTCGGCCTGCAGCAGATGGTCTCCATCGCCCGCGCGGTCAGCCGGGGGGCGCGGGTGGTGATCATGGACGAGCCGAGCTCGGCGCTGACCGGGCATGAGGTGGAGACGCTCTTCGCGCTGGTGGACCGGCTGCGCGAGGAGCGCATCGCGATCCTGTTCGTCAGCCACCGGCTTTCAGAGTGCTACCGGCTCTGCGACCGGCTGACCGTGCTGCGCGACGGCAAGATCGCGGCGAGCGGCACGGTGCGGGAACTGCCGCGCGCCGAACTGGTCGCCGCGATGCTGGGGCGCAGCGCCGAGATCCTGGAGCGGGGGCATGGGCAGGCGCCCGCCGCCGCCGCCGGGCCGGTGCTGAAGGCGGAGGATATCTCCTGGCGCAACCGGGTGCGCGGCGTGACCCTTTCGGTCCGGGCGGGCGAGGTGGTCGGCCTCGCCGGGCTGCTCGGCGCCGGGCGGACGGAGACGATGAAGGCGGTGTTCGGCGCCGAGCGCCCCGATTCTGGCAGGGTCATCCTGGGCGGCCGCGCGATGGGCGAGCCCAGCCCGGCCCGTTCCATCCGGCGGGGGCTGGGATTCCTGCCGGAGGACCGGCGCTCGGAGGGGATATTCCCCAAGCTCTCGGTGCGGGAGAATCTCACCGCCGCCATCCTGCCGCGCATCGCCCGGTTCGGCTTCATTTCCAAGCGGCGGCAGGATGCGCTGGTGGCCCGCTTCACCGCCGAGCTGGGCATCAAGACGGATGGGCCTGGCGCGCCCATCACCTCGCTCTCCGGCGGCAACCAGCAGAAGGTGCTGATCGCCCGCTGCCTCGCCGCCGAGCCGCTCGCCCTGATGCTGGACGACCCGACGCGCGGCATCGATGTCGGCGCCAAGGCCGAGGTTCATGCGGTGATCCACCGGCAGGCGGGCAAGGGACTCGCGGTGCTCGCCACCTCCTCGGAGCTGGAGGAGCTGATGGCGCTGTCGCACCGGCTGGTGGTGCTGAGCGAAGGGGCCGTTGCCGGCGAGCGGGATACGGCGGAAACGGCGCCGGGCGAAGTGCTGGACCTGCTGGCGGGCGCGCCATGAGCGAGGCGGCATCCCGCCGGCTCGGGCTCGGCGGAACGGCGGGCATCGGCTCGCTGCGCGCCTGGAGCGTCTATATCGCCTTCCTGATCCTGATCCTGGTCGATCTCGCGGTCACGCCGGGCTTCCGCAACATCTTCGTGCTGCGCAACCTGCTCTTCGAGGCCTCGCCGATCATCCTGATCACCCTCGGCCAGAGCCTCGCCATCGGCACACGGGGGATCGATCTTTCAGTGGGGTCGGTGATGGGGCTTTCCGCCGCCATCATCGCGCTCGCCCTGCCGGCGGGGCAGCCCCTGGCGCTGCTCGCCGGGGTGGGGGCGGGGCTGCTGGTCGGGCTGTTCAATGGCGGGCTGATCGCCTGGCTCGAGATCAACCCGCTGATATCCAGCCTCGCCCTGCTGGTCGCGGCGCGCGGCTTCGCCCAGGCGCTGCTGGACGGCGAAAGGGTGAGCCTGCCGCAGGGCGGGCTGTTCGACGTGCTGGGCGTGAACGCCTATGGCGATATTCCGGTGGTGGCCTTCATCGCCGCCGCCGTGGTGGCGCTGGTGGCGCTGGTGGTGCGCGCCACCACCTTCGGCCGCTACGTGATCTTCGTCGGCGCCAACCGCCTGGCGGCGGAACTGGCGGGGATGCCGGCGCGGCGCACCCTGTTCCTGGTCTATGGGATCAGCGGCGCGCTGGCTGGGCTTGCCGGCGCCTTCGCGGCGGCGCGGCTGGGCGCTTCCGACCCCAACTATATCGGCGTCAATTTTGAGCTGGACGCCATCGCCGCGGCGGTGATCGGCGGCACGCCGCTTTCGGGCGGGCGCATTTCCATCATCGGCGGGGTGATCGGCGTGCTGCTGCTCCAGGTTCTCGATTCGAGCTTCATCATGAACGATATCGACTTCACCTACGCGCAGATCCTGAAGGCGCTGTTCATCGTCGCGGCGCTCTATCTGCAGCGGGCGGGGGGCTGATCATGTCCGTGACCACGGCGGAACTCCGCCCAGCCCCGGCCAGCGAGCGGCGCAACCGGATTCTCGCCATCGTGCAGGCGCGGGGCGCCATACTGGTGCTGATCCTCGCCGTCATCGCCGCCAGCATCCGCTTCCCCGCCTTCCTGACGGCGGCCAACATCGCCGATATCGTCACCGCCGCCAGCTTCCTCGGCCTGGTGACCATCGGCCAGAGCTTCGTCATCATCCTCGGCGGCTTCGACCTCGCGGTGGGTTCGATGATCGGGCTGGGCACGGTGCTCGCCGCCTACAGCGTGCCCTATGGCTGGCTGCCGGCGCTGCTGGTGCCCGCTCTGGCGGGGGCGGCGATCGGGCTGATCGATGGTCTATTGATCGCGCGGGCCGGGATGGCCCCGTTCATCGTCACCCTCGCCGCGCTGCTCGGCGTGCAGGGGCTGGCGCTGACGCTGGCGAAGAACAGCCTGGTGATCGAGCATCCCGGCTTCTTCGGCTGGATCGCCAACGGCTCGGTGCTGGGCGTCGGCAACCTGATCTGGATATTGATACTGGGCTTCGCCATTGCGGCGCTGGCGCTGAACCGCACCCGCTACGGCGTTTCGGTCTTCGCCATCGGCGGCAACGAGGAAGCGGCGACCATGCTGGGCGTGCCGGTGATCCGCACCAAGATCCTCACCTACATGCTTTCGGGCACGCTGGCGGGGCTTTCCGGCGCGCTGCTCGGCGCGCATCTCAGCTCCGGCATCGCCGGGGCGGGCTATGGCTACGAGCTGAAATCCATCGCCGCGGCGGTGATTGGCGGCATCCTGCTCACCGGCGGGGTGGGCACCATGGCCGGGGCGCTGGCGGGCGTGCTGCTGCTCGGGCTGATCGAGAACGTCATCAACCAGATCGGCACGCTCAGCTCCTATTACCAGAACCTCGCCAGCGGCATCTTCCTGCTGATCGCCGTGCTGGCGCAGAGCCTGCTGAGCCGCCGGAAGCGCTGAGGCAGGCTATTTCTTCGGCGGCGGCTTGGCGGCGCGGGCGATCTTCAGCCCTTCCTCGTCGTGCGGGGCGCCGGCCTCGGCATCGGTGCCGAACGGCGAGGCCGCCGGATCGGGCACCGCAACCTTGTCCCGGGTCTGGCCGGTATCGATGGCGTGCCGCACCTGCTCGGGATTTTCCGGGGCGGGATGCTTGTTGGTGGGCATGAGAGGACTCCTTGCCTGCTGACCAGGAGTCATCTTGGGAGCGCGGTGCGGCTTGAAAACCGGGGGAGAGGCCTTTTTCGCGTCCCGGGCGATCCCCATAACAGCAGGAGCAGGACAGGCATGGTTCCCGCCGGATCATCCGGCATGGGCGGAGGAGGCGGATGCGGCAGGCGCTCTTTATTCTGGCAATCTGGATCACGCTGGTCGCCTTCTATTTCCTGTTCGCAGGCGAGATCAGCCTGACCGAGATGGCTGCGGGCCTGCCGACAGCCGCCATCGCCGCCGCCTACGCCCTGGCGCTGCGCCGTTCCGAGACGCACCGGCTTCGCCTGTCGGCGCCCTGGCTGCGCGTCATCGGCAGGCCGCTTCTCTCGGTTTTTCCCGATGCGTCGCGGGTGGGGCGGGTGCTGCTCCGTGCCCTGTGGCGGCGGCCGGAGGGGCAACTGGGCGTGATCGCCCGCCAGCCCTTCGATCATGGCGGCGAGGACGCGGCCTCGGCGGGGCGGCGTGCCCTGGTCATCCTCGGCACCTCATTCGCGCCGAACGGTTATGTCCTGAGCAGCCCGGAGGAGATGGACGCGCTGGTGCTGCACCGCCTCGTGCCGGTGCCGCCGAGCCCGGACCGGGAATGGCCGCTATGATGACATCGATGACGCCCTGGATGCTGGCGACCATCGCGATGCTGCCCGCTTTCGCGGTGCCGGTCGTCATCGCCTGCCGCGGCGGCACGAAAACCCGGTTCGTCGCCGTGCAGCTCGCCAGCTCGCTCGCAGCGCAGATCCTGGTGCTGATGACCTTCGCCTTCGACCAGAGCGCCTTCGTCGATCTGCCCCTGACGCTGGCCCTGCTCACCCTGCCGGGGACGCTGATCATGGCGCTGTTCCTGGAGCGATGGGTATGAGCAGGATCGTCATCGAGGCGCTGCTGACGATCATGGTGCTGTCGGCCTGGCTCGGATGCGCCGGCTTCGCCCGGCTGCGCTCGCCGCTGGACCGGGTGCACTGCGTCACCTTCGTCAATGCCACCTCCGGCACCGCCCTGGTCATCATCGGCTTCGTCGCCGACGGGCCTTCGGACCGCGCCTTCAAGATATTGCTGGTCGCCGGGGTCAGCCTGCTGGCGGGGGCGGCGATGTCCCATGCCACCGGGCGGGCGCTGCTGCTGCGCGGATCGGCGCCGGAGGCGGAAGCCCCAGAACCGATAACCGGGGCCGGAGGCCGGCGGTGAACGCGCTGCTCACGGTGCTGTTGCTGATGACGGCGCTGACGGGCAGCGGCGTCGCCCTCACCCGCACGCCGCGCCGCCAGGTGATGGCGATGGCGGCGAACGGGCTGGTGCTGGCGCTGCTGTTCATGGCGCTGCAGGCGCCGGACGTGGCCTTCTCCGAGCTTACCGTCGGCACTGCCGCCCTGCCCCTGCTGTTCCTGGTCATCCTGGCCAGCATCCGCATGGACCGCAGCCCGCGGGACGGGGACAAGCAGGGGCCGGACAAGCCATGACGCCGCGCCTGCGGCTGATCATTTTCCTGCTCGCCTGCATCGGCCTGATGCCCGCCTTCGCGCATGTGGCGATGCGCATGCCCAGCTTCGGCGCCCATCCGCTGCCCTATGGCGAGACGATCAACGCCGTGGCCACCAAGGAGCGCCATGTGACCAACATGGTCAGCGCGGTGAATTTCGACTATCGAGGCTTCGACACGCTGGGCGAGGAGTTCATGCTGCTCTGCGCGGTCACCGGCATCACCGTGCTGCTGCGCGGGACGCGCGGCGAGCAGACCAGCGCCCGGCCCGGCGTGCTGGAGGGGAGGCCGATCCGCCCGCGCAGCGAGGCGGTGATGCTGATCTGCCGGATATTCGGCACGCTGACCCTGATGTTCGGCATCTATGTCGCGCTGCATGCCATGACCACGCCGGGCGGCGGCTTCCAGGGCGGCGTGATCATCGCTTCCGCCACGCTGATGATCTTCATGGGCGAGACCTATCGCGGCTGGCGCAGGCTGATGCATTCGGAGATTCTGGATGCGATCGAGGGCGGCGGGGCCACGCTCTACGCGCTCTGCGGCTTCGCCTCCATGGTGGCGGGCAAGCCCTTCCTGTACAACATCCTTCCGCTCGGCACCCCGCGCGACCTGTTTTCCGGCGGGCTGATGCTGATCGAGAATGCCGGCGTCGCCTGCGCCGTGGCCGGGGGCTTCGCCGTCACCTTCCTCGAATTCCTGGAGGAGACGCGGGCGGAGAAGGAGGACCCGGAGTGAACCGGTTCACGGAGCTGCTCCCCTGGATCGTCGCCGCCTGGCTGCTCGCGGTCGGGCTCTACGGCATGATCACCAGCCGCCATTATGTCCAGCTGATCGGCTGCCTTTCGGTGGTCCAGGCTTCCACCTATGTCCTGCTGCTCGCCGTCGGCTACCGGCGCCATGCCGGGCCGCCGATCTTCTACACCCATCCGCCCGGCACCCCGGCGGTGGACCCGGTGGTGCAGGCGCTGGTGCTGACCGACATCGTGATCGGGGCGACGGTGACGGCGCTGCTGCTGGCGCTCGCGCTGCAGATGCACAAGCGGCGGGGCATGCTCGATCCGCAAGAGCTGCGTCCGCTCAGCCGATGATCGGCCAGCTTCCGCCATTGCCGGTGGCAGGGCCCCTCGCGGTGGCCGGCCTGCTGCTGGTGTTCAGCCACGTGCTGCCCAAATACGTCCCGGATGTGATCGCCCTGCTCACCGCGCTGGGTGCGGGGATCGTCTGCATCATCATGGCCATGCACACGGCGAGGCACCCGCTGGTCTACTGGTTCGGCGGCTGGGCGCCCCGGCATGGTCTGGTGCTGGGGATCGGCTTCGTCGTGGACCAGGTGGAGGCGAGCCTGGCCGCCTTCGTCGCCCTGCTGTTCTTCGCCACCCTGGTTTTCGCCTGGGGCTATTACGACGAGGTGCACGCGCATTTCCACGTGCTGATGCTGCTGTTCATGGCCGGGATGATCGGCTTCTGCCTCACCCACGACCTGTTCAACATGTTCGTCTGGTTCGAGGTGATGAGCGTCGCCGCCTTTGCCCTTACCGGCTACGCGCTGCGAAGCTCGGCGCTGGGCGGGGCGCTGAATTTCACCGTCGTCAACACGATCGGCAGCTACCTGATCCTGGGCGGCATCGGGCTGATCTATTCGCGGGTGGGGGCGCTGGATTTCGCCGCGCTCGGCAGGGGGGTGGCCGCGGCGCCCGCCGATCCGGTGATCACCGCCTCCTTCGCGCTGATCGCCACCGGGCTGCTGATCAAGGCGGCGCAGGTGCCCTTCCAGTTCTGGCTGGCCGATGCCCATGCGGTGGCGCCCAGCCCGGTTTCGGTGATCTTCTCCGGCGCGATGGTGGCCATCGGCCTTTACGGGGTGGCGAAGCTCACCTGGTCCGTCTATCTGCCCTCGCCCGAGATCCGTTTCGTGGTGCACAGGCTGCTGCTGGGCATGGGCGCGGCGAGCACCGTGCTGGGCGGGGTCATGGCGCTGGTGCAGCGCCACATCAAGCGCCTGCTCGCCTTCTCGACCATCTCCCATGTCGGCATCATGCTGATCGGGCTGGCGCTGCTGGACAGGACGGGGCTGGCCGGCATGTTCGTCTATCTGGTGGGGCACGGGCTGGTGAAGGGGGCGCTGTTCATGGTGGCGGGCATCATGCTCGCCAGCCTCGGCGGGATCGACGAGATCGGGCTGCGCGGCAAGGGGCGCGATATCTGGCCCGCCGGCATCGCCATGGCGGCGGGCGGGCTGCTGCTGGCGGGGCTTCCGGTCGGGCTTATGGACAAGGGCAGCGAACTGATCGACGCCGCCATCCACCGGCACGGTCAGGTCTGGCTGATGGCGGCGATGGTGGCGGGTTCCGCCTTCACCGGCGCCGCGGTGCTGCGGGTGACCGGGCGCGTTTTTCTCGGGCTGGGTCAGGTTCCGGGCGAGGAGGAGCGTTCGCCTTCGGATGACGAGCAGGAGAAGGCGGACCGCCCGCTCTGGCTGATGATGCTGCCCACATCCCTGCTGCTTCTGCTCGCCCTATGCGCCGCCCATGCCGCCGGGGAATATGCGGCGCGGATCGTGCTTCCCTTCATGCATCCGCAGGCGGAGGCGATTCTCGGGCTGGCGCCGATGAAGGCGCGGCATCCGGCAGGGGTGCCGGAAGCGCCCGCCTCATGGGTGCCCTGGTTCTCGGTGGCGCTCGCCCTGGCGATCGCCGCCTTCGAGCTGACGAGGCGCCATCTGCCGAGGCTGCTCGTCGCCCCGATCGACAAGGTGCTGAATCCGGCGCTCGGTCTGCTGCGGACGATCCATAGCGGCCTGATCAGCGACTACATCACCTGGCTGGTGGTGGGGCTGGCTCTGTTCGGCCTCACCTTCGCCCTGAGCTGAGCCGCCCTTATTGCGGGTTGGGCGGCGCCAGCTCCGGCGGCGGCGCGAGGGACGAGGGAGGTGCCGCCGGCGCGGTCAGCGGCTGGGCCTGGATGGGCGGCGGCGAGGCGGCGGGCGCCAGCCCCGGAGCAGTCATTCCGGCCGCGCCGAACCCCGCATTGGGCGGATAGGCCAGCCATTCCGGCAGGCTCTTCTGCACCTGATACTGGAACTGGACGTTCATCTCCGTCATCAGGCTTTTGGTGAGGTCGTAGAGCGCCGCGCGCAGATGCGCCTCGTCCGAATCCGAGGAAAGGGTGACGCTGCGCGACACCGAGGCTTCCGCGAAGGCCACCCGCTGGCCGTTGCTGGTGCTGATGTCGAGCTCCACGTCCATCGCGCCGTCGAGCATGTCGCCGGCCTGATGCAGCGAGGCGTTTTTGATCACGAACATCGCC
>DASTAF010000415.1:0-2178 GCA_035713005.1 Acetobacteraceae bacterium | reverse complement strand
AGTTCCCTCAACGACCGCGAACTGGCCGATCTCGGCATCTCCCGCGCCGATATCCGCAACGTGGTCAACGGCAGCTTCTCGCCGCGCAGCTAACGACCGTACTGTTCATGCCGGGCGGGCGGCGCTTCATGCCGTCCGCTTCCGCATGATCAGCGTCGTCCAGGCTCCTTCGGCCACGCGGGCTTGCAGGGCAAGACCGTGCCGGCGATGCGCCGAGATGACCCAGTTTTCCTGGCTGGCCAGCAGCCCGGCCAGGATGGTGATGCCGCCGGGAGCGAGGTTGCGGGCGAGATCCGCCGCCATCGCCGCCAGGGGGCGCGCCAGGATATTGGCGAAGACCAGATCGTAGGGCGCATGGCGGCGCAGCACCGGACTCGCCCAGCCATCCGCCCGCACCGCATGGAACAGCCCCGCCGCATGATTCTGCGCCGCGTTCGTCCGCGCCACCCGCACGGAGCGGGCATCGATATCGGTGGCGAGGACGCGGCGGTGCCAGAGCAGCGCGGCGGCGATGCCGAGCACGCCCGATCCGGTTCCCAGATCAAGAATCCGGCTCGGGCGATGAAACCTTGCCACCCGCTCCAGGGCGACCAGGCAGCCGCGGGTCGAGCCATGCTCGCCGGTGCCGAAGGCGAGGCCGGCATCCAGGATGATCGTCGTTCGTCCAGCAAGAGCGGGCGCGTCGATATGCGTGCCGCGAACGGCGAAGCGCCGGCCGATCAACTGCTCCGGAAAGCCGGCGAAGGAGCGGGCGAGCCAGCCTCCGGCCGGAATCCGCTCGCGGGTGATCTCGGGAGTCACGCCGCTCATCGCCTGCGCCAAAGCGAGGCCGGCCTGCAGATCGGCTTCATGAGCGCCGGCTTCCTTCACTCCCTCCACGATCCAGCTCCCGCTCGCCTCGTCCAGGAAAAAGCCGACGGCGCGGCAGCAGGCGGAAAGCGCCGATTCGAACATCTCCAGCGCCGATTCGGGCACTTCGACGGCGATGCGCTCCAGGGTTTCGGGCGCGGCCATCAGGCGATCTGCACGAAACGGTCGAGCACGCGCTTCGGGCCGGAGGTCTCGAAGCGGATGTCCAGCCGGTCATCCTCGGCATTGGTGACGGTGCCGTAACCGAATTTCTCATGGAACACCCGCGCGCCGACGGGAATCTTCTGCGCGCGCGGGGGACGGGCGGGCTGCTCCCACACATCGGTTACGCGTGGGCGTTTCGCTGTCAGGGGCGAGGCGGTGGAGAAGACTGGTGCGGCGAGTCTCGCCTCGCGCGCCAGGGCCGCCGATCCGCCCTTGACGATGGCATCCTCCGGCAGTTCATCGATGAACCGGCTGGGGATGCTGGATTGCCAGTTGGCGTAGATGCGCCGGTTGGCGCAATGGCTGATGATCGCCCGCTGCCTCGCGCGGGTGATGCCGACATAGGCGAGGCGGCGCTCTTCCTCCAGCGACTTGGCACCCCCCTCGTCGAGCGCCCGCTGGTTGGGAAACACGCCTTCCTCCCAGCCGGGAAGAAAGACGGTGTCGAACTCCAGCCCCTTGGCGCCGTGCAGGGTCATCAGGCTGATCTTGTCGCTCTCCGCGCTCTCATCGGCCTCCATCACCAGCGCCACATGCTCAAGAAAGCCTTCCAGCGTCTCGAAATCGGCCAGGGCCCGGACCAGTTCCTTCAGGTTTTCCAGCCGCCCCGGCGCCTCCGGCGATTTATCGGCCTGCCACATGGCGGTGTAGCCGGATTCGTCGAGCAGGGTGGCGAGGGTGGCCACATGCCCCTGATCGCGCAGCATCTCCCGCCAGCGGACGAAGCCGGCCAGCACTTCGCGCAGATTGTCCCGCGCCCTGCCGCGCAGCCCGGATTCCGCCACCAGGCGCGAGGCCGCTTCCGTCAGCGGCACCGAATCGGCGCGCGCCCGCTCGTGCATCGCCCGCAGGGCGGTTTCGCCCAGGCCCCGCTTGGGCGTGTTGACGATGCGCTCGAAGGCGAGGTCATCCGCCGGCTGGGCCAGGACGCGCAGATAGGCGATGGCGTCGCGGATTTCCGCCCGCTCGTAGAAGCGCAGGCCCCCCACCACGCGATAGGGGATGCCGAGGGTGATGAACCGCTCCTCGAAGGCGCGGGTCTGGAAGCCGGCGCGAACCAGCACCGCCATCTCGGAAAGCCTGTGCCCTTCGCGCCGCAGCATC
>DASTAF010000414.1:0-2895 GCA_035713005.1 Acetobacteraceae bacterium | reverse complement strand
GGCCAATGCGCGCCTCCCACCTTGTCCAAGGAGATCACCGTCCAGCAGATCAAGCGAGAATGCTTCAAAGCGATGGCCAGTGGAGGCAGCGCCGTGCCTCGGCAGCTGGCGAGATCGGCGGCCTTGCCTGATTCCATTCCGAGCTATGGGTGACTGGCCGAAGTCCCGCCAGCCGTTCCGGGCTTTCCAGATCAGATTGAACAGCCTGGACAGGCGCCGGATCAGCCAAAGCCAAGGTACTTCATAGCGGTGAAGGCCAGATCGGCGCAGCAGCGGCGATGAGCGGCTGGAAAAGGCGCGGGTTTCTGCGCTTCAACCGCCTCTGCAACCCGCTCCATGATCAGCGCCACCGTCAACACCCATCGGATTGTCGCGGTCTAAGCCTTGCCCCGGTGCCGGGTAAACCCCGCGCTCCAGCAAGCGCGCCGCCAAGGCGGTTCCGCATCCTCACCGCGCAAGGCCAGGCTGCGGCGCCCGCAAACCGGATCGGCCTGATGGATCGGCCAATCCATTCCGCGCCCGCCGCAGCCCCGCCTCGCTGGCTCACATGCGCCAGGGCTGACCCGGCACCGGCACAGGGCTTTCTCCGACCGCACCGATGGGCGATGCCGGCATGAGGCCGGCAACCATCGGCCAGCAGAGGATTTGAACCATGGCTCAGAAACCCGCTGCAACCACCGCCCGCACCGCAGCCACTCCCGCCCGCAGGATCTACTCGCTCGAACTCGCCACCAGGCTTTGCCCGACGCCCGTCCAGGCCGAGTTGATCGTGGAAGCCTTCGGCCTCAACCCGGTGGATTTCGCCGGCATTCGCGAACACACCGAGGAACTCATCGCCAAGCATGCCGCCGATCTCAAGGACAACCTGAACGACAAGGCGCTGGCCAACCACCTTCAGCGCATCGTCGGCGCCTTCGTCAGCTCGGCCTGTTCTTCGGGCGATTTCTACTCGGACAAGGTGGGTGAGGCCCGCCGGCTGACCAGCCGCCTCGACAATGATGAGCGCGACGAGGATCGCGATCCGGTTTCAGGGTTCGACAGCCGCGCCGATCGCGCCCGCGAATTTGCCGGAAGGGTTGGTCTCCAGGTGGTTGCCCTGCTCGCCGCCGCCGAGGGTGCTGTTTCGGCCTATAGCCACATCACCGGCGAGGACTGGAAACCTTACGAGCCGCCCGCCGCTCCATCCCAAAGCGTCGCCCGCAAATCCGCCGCTACCCAGATCGCCGCCCTCGGCGGGTAAGCACCAGGGCGGGAACCTCTCCGGTTCTCGCCTCCCTTTTGTTTCGGCACCTCGGCCGATTCCGTCCTCGGCAGACAAACCTTCTTCCGAAAAGGTGCGGCGGCGCTCGACCGGTTTCCAAAAGCCGCCTTGACCTCGACAACATAGCACATTTGCTATAATGTGATCTGAAGGAGAGGCCATGTGACATGGACGGTCGAAGTTCTGAATGCCGCCGTGGTCTCCGAGATCGAGACGATGCCGGCGGACATGCAGGCAGCGTTCCTGCGCTTGTCGGAGCGTATCGAGGCGGTCGGGCTTGAGCGCATCCGCGAGCCGCACGTCAAGCATCTCCGGGGCAAGCTATGGGAGATGCGGTTTAGCGGACGCGACGGCATCGGCCGCGCCTTCTACGTCACGGCGATCGGCCGGCGTGTTGTCGTAGTCCTGGCCTTTGTGAAGAAAACCCAGAAGACGCCTGCCGCAGTCCTGGAACTGGCGGAACGGCGGGCGAAGGAGATCGATGGATGATCAGTCTCACGGATGTCAAAGACCAGCTGCTGAAAGACCCGAAGGTCAAGGCGGAGTACGATCGGCTTGGCCCGGTTTACCAACTGGTTGGCGCCATGGTGGAGGCCCGCCATGACGCCGGGCTGACGCAGCAGGAAGTCGCGGCCCGGATGGGAACCACCCAATCCGTCATCGCCCGGCTGGAAAACGCGCACCATCTGCCGAGCCTCGACTTGGTGACGCGCTATGCGGCAGCCATAGGACGCCGTGTCGATATTCATCTCGTCGCGGCGGAATGATTTTAAAGAATGACCGGATTACCCATCGCGACAAGTCTTCCATAGCCGCCTCATGAGGCAGAAGCCGGCGCCGATCATGAGGCGGCAGCAGGTGAAGCATCGCGCGGCGCAGATCGTCATTCCGCATCGCTTCCCTCCATTCGCCTCTCTGACTGGCACGATGCCGGAAAAGCCAGGACACGCAACCAAGCGCGCCAAACAGTCCGCTTGCGCGCTCGCAGGCCGTCACAGGCTGTAGGCCAATCAATATAGAGACGGCACTGCCTCGATGGCTAAGAATGTGCCCTGGCGGCGATAGCGATAAGCCAGGCAGCTTCCGCTGAACGATAGTGTTCGCGGAGTCAGATGACCAAGGAGGCTTTCATGGACGGTAACTCTATCGGTGATGCCCGCTTTTACGCGCGACGCGGGCCTTATACCCTGGCTCAAATTGCGGCCGCCGCAGGTGGAGTCGTCTCCCGGGGCGACTACATGATGGCAGGTGTTGCGCCCCTACAGGTAGCAGGCCCGGACGAAATCAGCTTTCTAAACAGCAGGCGGTATATCTCAGCGCTCGCAGCGACTAGGGCGGGCGCCGTCATCGTGCATCCCGACATGGTGGACGACGTGCCCGCTTCGGCGATTCCCATTGTGACGAAAGCCACCTATGAGGGCTGGGCGCGCGTCATGGCGCTATTTCATCCGGCGGCGCCACTAAACCCAGGCATTCATCCCACAGCATTTGTGGCGCCCGATGCGGTTGTCGATTTGACGACAGAGATCGGTGCTTTTTCTCATATTGAAGAGGGCGCCCAGATCGGCCCAAGATGCCGGATTGGACCGTATGCCAGTATCGGCAAAGGGGTCGTGATCGGCGCGGATTGCCGA
>DASTAF010000413.1:0-2543 GCA_035713005.1 Acetobacteraceae bacterium | reverse complement strand
GGCGTTCAGGCTGAGCGGGCTCGACAGCGACTTCATCGCCGCGTGCAGCGATGCCAGCCGCAGCCCGGGCCGCAGGGTTCCGAGATCGGAGGCGCCGATATCGAGCCTGGCATCGGTGACGGCGGGAATGGCTCCGGGAGCGGTTCCGCCGGGCTGGGCGAGATTGCCGGAGAAGCTGACGGATTTCAGCGGCGGCAGCGCGTAGCCGCCGGCATAGGGATCGAGCGCCGCGAGATCGGGTATGGCGGCGGCGAGGGCGAGATCATAGCCGGCGAGCCGGCGCGGATGCGCCACCGTTCCCTTCACATGCAAGGTCGCGCCCGCCGCGGAAACCGCCGCGTCGAGAGGCCATGGCCCGGCCCCGCCGGTGCTGAAGCGCGAGAGCGGGCCGGTTTTTCCGGCGATCGAGAAGGGCTGGCCGTCATAGGCCGCCTCGGCCTTCAGATGCAGCGCCGAGGCCAGGGTCGCGGCGCGGGCGGTCAGCCGGGCGATGGTCAGCACCCGCGCCGCCCCCGCCTGCTTCATCGTCACCACCCCGTTCCGGATCGAGACGGCCTGCAGCGCGATCACCGGGCGCCGGGCGGGATGCGCCGGAACGGGCGCCGCGGGATGGGCGCCGGGAGCCGGGGTGAAGACCCAGTTCCCCTGCCCCGCCGCGTTGCGCTCCAGCGTGATCGCCGGATCGACCAGGGTGAGGTTGACGATGTCGATCCGGTGGCCGAGCAGCGGCAGCAGCGCCACCCGCGCCCGGATGCGCCGCAGCGTCGCCATGGTCGCGTCGGGGAAGCCGGGCGGGTTCGCCAGCGTGATGTCGGAGGCCGAGATGGTGGGGCTGAGCGAGAGGTTCATCCGCAGATCGCCGGCGATGGCGACCTGCCGCCCGGTCGCCCGCTCGGCGGCGGCGATGATCTGCGGCTTGTACCGGTTGGGGTTGAAGCTCGCGATGAAGATGAGCAGCGCCGCCAGGGGGATGATGATGATGGCGGCGACCGTCAGGATCGCGATGTTGCGCCGGCGCATGATGTCAGAATCCGAACATGTGGTCGAAGGAGAAGCCGCCTTTCGGGCCGCGCTTGCCGTGATAGCCGAACAGGCGGCAGGTGGCGTCGCGGATCAGCACATAGCCGCCCTCCGCCCGCGCCAGGACCTCCGGCGCGAAAATCTGGCGGGGATGGACCAGGGCCGAGCCGGAGCAGGCGATGGAAAGTGGCGCCTCGGCGACCATCCCGCCCTCGCGGTCGTGCAGCGCCAGCACGGTGCTGGAATGCGGCAGCCAGGGCGAGGAGGCGGGATAGATCAGCGCGCAGAAGCTCTCCCGCTCCGCCGTGCCGAGATCGAGGAACAGCCGGGTGGAAAGCCCCGGCGGGGGGCCGGAATAGGATTGCGGCTCGCCCTTCCAGGTCATGATGGTGTTGAACATGTGGGCGCCGAAGCTGGTCTCGGCGGCATGGCCGTCCTGCCTCGATTCGTAGCGGAACAGCCCGTGCAGCCAGCCATCCGCCGTGCCGCCATCCCGGAAGTCGTAGACCAGCTCGCCATGGCCGCCCTCCGGCAGCGCGTCCTCCGGCAGCAGATCGTCGAGATCGGCCGCCAGCGCATGATCGCGCGGCAGGTCGCCCAGGAAATGTTGCAGGACCGGCGAGCCGTCGGGGGCGAACACGTCGAGGCGCAGCGGCAGGTCGGCCTGGTGATGGGCCATCGGCGTCGGCAGGGCGATGGAGCGGAAATTCCGGCGCGGCAGGATGGGGAAAGGCAGCAGGAAGCCGCGCCCCAGGGCGGGCGGCAGATTAGGGATCGCCGGATCGGGGCGCAGATCGGCGCGCTCGACATTCACATGGGCGATGCGCGTGCGCCCATCGCGCACTACCTCGTAGCGCGGGCGCACCACGTGCCGCCCCGCCCGCACTTCGAGCTGGGCGGGCCAGCGCAGACCGGGGAACAGCGCCGCCACGTCCAGCGCCCGGGTGGCGAAGGGGGCAATCTCCTCCTCCAGCGCGATTGGCCGCTCCGCGCCCATCCGGTCGAGCGCCACGGCGCCGGGCGGGATCGGCACCCCATGGCTGTTCTGCAGCCAGAGGATCACCTTTTCATCCTCGCGCGGGGCGGGAAGCCCGGCGAAGCGCTCGGCAGGCCAGGCATTGGCGTCATGGGTGCAGGAAAGACTTTCCCCGCCATCGGTGGCGTAGGTATCGAGCGCGTATTTCACCACGTCATGCCCGGAGATGCCGATGGCATGGACGAAAATCTGCCCGGTGAACGGGCCGAGATTGTGCCGCCGGCGCAGCTCGCGGCTGTCGATCTCGATCAGCCCGGCATTGTCGGGCAGGGCCTGCTCGAACTCGGCGAGCGTCCCGCCATCCCCGTCATACAGACGCAGCCAGAGCCGGACATTTTTCGCGCCATAGCCGTGCCAGTAATTCGCCGTGGCCAGCCGCGTCGCCATCCGGTCGTCGTCGCGGAAGAAGACGAAATTGCCGGCGAAGTTCAGCGGGTCGAGATAGCGGCGGCGGTTGGTCAGCATCGCATCCGGCAGCCGGATCTCA
>DASTAF010000412.1:0-6956 GCA_035713005.1 Acetobacteraceae bacterium | reverse complement strand
GCCCTTCAGATCGAATTTCTCAAGATACATTCGCAGCTCTTTCTCGAAGTTAGTGCAGTTGGAAATTCCGCTGGAACAGGGCGCGCCCGTCCTCGCCGAACAGGGCGGCGCGCTCCGGCCTGGCGGCGATCCTCACCGCCTCGCCCACGCGCACGGCGCTCAGATCCTCCTCCTTGACGATGATGATCGAATCATCCGGCAGCCGGACATAGACCAGCGTCTCGTTGCCCAGATGCTCGACCACGTCGGCCACCCCGTCGATCGGGCCATCCGCGCCGATGCTCATATGCTCGGGGCGCACGCCGACAGTGACGCGGGCGCCGGGCGCCACGTCGATACGCTCCGCGGCGACGGCGATGGGGCGGCCATGCCGGGTGGCGACCATGATGGTGGCGCCATCATTGGAGGAAACCTCGCCCTCGATCATGTTCATCTTCGGCGAGCCGATGAAGCCGCCGACGAAGAGATTGGCCGGGTTGTTGTAGAGTTCGAGCGGCGAGCCGACCTGCTCCACCCTGCCCCCGTTCAGCACCACGATCCGGTCCGCCATGGTCATCGCCTCGATCTGATCGTGGGTAACGTAGATCATGGTGGTGGCGAGCTGGCGGTTGAGCTTCACCAGCTCAGTCCGCATCTGCACGCGCAATGCCGCGTCGAGGTTGGAAAGCGGCTCGTCCAGCAGGAAGCCCTTGGGGCTGCGGACGATGGCGCGGCCGATCGCCACGCGCTGCCGCTGCCCGCCGGAAAGCGCGCGGGGTCGGCGGTCCAGCAGATGATCGAGCTGCAGCATCCGCGCCGCCTCTCGCACCTTCGCGTCGACCTCCCCCTTCGGCACCTTCGCCATCTTCAGCGCGAAGCCGATATTCTCCGCCACCGTCATGTGCGGATAGAGGGCGTAGGACTGGAACACCATGGCGAGGCCGCGCTTGTCGGGCGGGATGTCGTTGGCGCGCACCCCATCAATCGTCAGATCGCCGCCGGTGATCTCCTCCAGCCCGGCGATCATCCGCAGCAGGGTGGTCTTACCGCAGCCGGATGGGCCGACGAAGACGACGAATTCCTGGTCGTTGATCTGCAGATCGACGCCCTTGATCACGCTGAAGCCCTGATAGGCCTTCTGAACATTGTGCAGGTCGAGCCGTGCCATGATCGCCTCTCCTTATTTCACCGCGCCGAATGTGAGGCCGCGCACCAGTCTTCTTTGCGTCAGGCTGCCGAATATCAGGATCGGCGCCACCGCCAGCACCGATGCCGCCGAGAGCCGCGCCCAGAACAGCCCCTCCGGCGCCGAGAAGCGGGCGATATAGGCGGCGAGCGTGCCCGCGTGCGAGGCGGTGAGGTTGATGCTCCAGAACGCCTCGTTCCAGGCCATGATGATGGCGAGCAGCGCGGTGGAGGCGATGCCCGGCCCGGCCAGCGGCAGCAGCAGATGCACCATCTGCTGGCGCGCGCCGATGCCGTCCACCTGCGAGGCTTCCAGAATCTCCTTGGGGATCTCCTTGAAGAAGGAGAACAGCATCCAGACCACGATGGGCAGGTTCATCAGCGTGTCGACGATCACCAGCCCAAGCCGCGTGTCCAGCAGCCCGATATCGCGGAAGAACAGGTAGATCGGCATCAGCACCCCGACCGCCGGCAGCATCTTGGTGGAGAGCATCCATACGAGGGTGAATTCGGTGCGCTTGCCGGGGAAGAATGCCATCGCATAGGCCGCCGGAAAGGCGATGAGGATGGCCAGAGCCGTCGAGCCGAGGCTGACCACGATGCTGTTGATCGCGAAGTCGATATAGCCGGAATTGGCGACCGCGACGCCGAAGCTCTCCAGGGTCGGGCGGAAGAAGAGCAGCGGCGGGGCGGCGATGGCCTGGCCCTCGGTCTTGAAGGCGGTGACGAACATCCAGAAGATAGGGAAGAACATGATGATGGCGGCGAGCCAGGCCGCGGCGCCCCAGAAGGATCGGGCCAGCAGGGATTGCTTCATGACGCTTCCCCTACACCTGCAGGTTCCGGGCGATGGCCCGTACCAGGAAGAAGGCGATGATATTGGCCAGTATGATGGCAAACACGCCCGCCGCTGAGGCGCTGCCGATGCTGAAATCGACCAGGGCCTTGATGTAGACCAGATAGGTCAGCGTCGTCGTCGCGTCGCCGGGCCCGCCATTGGTGGTGGCGTAGATCACCGCGAAGGCGGAGAGCAGGAAGATCGATTCCATCATGACGACAATGGTGATCGGCCGGGCGAGATGCGGCAGCACGATGTAGCGCAGCCGGCTGACCGGCCCGGCCCCGTCCATCCGCGCCGCCTCCAGTTGCTCGGTATCCAGCGATTGCAGCGCGGTGAGCAGGATCAGCGTGGCGAAGGGAATCCAGCGCCAGGCATAGATGATGATGACGGCGGCCATGGGCTGGGTGGTGAACCAGGCGATCGGCTTCAGCCCGACGCTGGTCAGCATCCAGCCGATCAACCCGTTCACCGGATCGAGCAGGAGATTCTTCCAGACCAGCGCCGCGACCGGAGACATGACGAAGAAGGGCGCGATGGCCAGCAGCCGGGCGACATTGCGGCCGGGGAATTCGTTGTTCAGCAACAGGGCGATGATGGTGCCGAAGATCACCGATCCGGCGAGCACGGCGGCCACCAGGATGACGCTGTTCTCGATCGACACCCAGAGCGTCGTGCCGGTGACGAGATAGGTATAGTTCAGCCCGCCGTTCAGCCGCGCGGGCGGGGACATCAGGTTGTAGTGCTCGAAGGAGAAATACAGCGTCGCCAGCAGCGGCAGCACCGACCAGGCGAGCAGCAGCAGCACCGCCGGCGAAAGCAGCGGGAAGGTCCGCACCTCCCGCCTGCCTTTGGCGGCAGGAACGGCCAGGGCCGGATTCATCGACATTTCGTTCATGGCACCCTCCCGCGCTACGCGGCCCGCCGGCCACCCGACACCCGAAAACCAGGGTCGGATGGCTCAGGCGGGGCCAGCGTCAGTGGCCGTACCCGGCTTCCCTCATGGTCCGCGCCGTCGAGGCCTGGGCCTGCTTCAGCGCCGCGTCCACGCTCTTTTGTCCGGCCAGCGCGGCCGCGATCTGCTGACCGACCGAGGTGCCGATGGCCTGGAACTCCGGAATCGCGACATATTGGATGCCGGTATAGGGCACCTTCTTCATGGTCGGGTCGTTCGGATCGGCGGTGAGGATGGCCTGCTTGACGAAGCTGGCGAAGGGGGCAGCCTTGGTATAGTTCGGGTCGCTATAGGTGGAGACCCGGGTGCCCGGCGGCACGGTGACCCAGCCGAATTTCTGCCCGACCAGTTGCAGATAATGCTTCGAGGTCGCCCATTCGACAAATTTCTTCGCCGCCGCCAGATGCCTCGTCGTCTTCGGGATGCCGAGATTCCACGACCATAGCCAATGCGAGCCCTTCGGCGTCACCGCCACGGGGGCGGCGGTGATGGCGACATCATGCGCCACCTTGGAGGTCTTGGGGTCGTACATGGTGCCGGCGGCGCTGGTCGCGTCGATCCAGATGCCGCACCGGCCCTGAAGGAACAGCGCGTCATTCTCGGTGAAGCCGTTCGAGGATGCGTTGGGCGGGCCGTATTTATGCATCAGGTTGACGTAGAAGGTGATGGCGTTGTGCCATGCCTGGCTGTCGATCCGGGGCTGCCACTTCATGTTGAACCAGCGCCCGCCATAAGTGTTCACCAGCGTGTCGAGATAGGCCATGTTCTCGCCCCAGCCGGGCAGGCCACGCAGGCAGATGCCGTAAATGCCCTTCGAGGGATCGTTGATCTTCGCCACGTCGGCGGCGATTTCCTTGTAGGTCGGGTGCTTGGGCATGGTCAGCCCGGCCTTCTTGAACAGATCGGTGCGGTAGAAGGTGACCGAGCTTTCGGCATAGAAAGGCAGGGCGTAGAGCTTGCCCTTGTAGGAAATGCCGCTCCGCACGCTGGGAAACAGGTCCTTGACGTCGTAATTCGCGGGCAGGCCGGTCATCGGCGCCAGCCAGCCGCGCTTGGCCCAGATCGGCACCTCATAGTTGCCGATGGTGACAATGTCGAAATTTCCGGAATTGGTCGCGATGTCGGTGGTGACGCGCTGGCGCAGCGTGTTTTCCGGCAGCACCACCCAGTTCAGCTTGATCCCGGTCTTCTTGGTGAATTCCGGCGAGAGCTGCTGCATCTGCAGCATGTTCGGGTTGTTGACGGTCGCGATGGTGAGGGTGGTGGCGGCCCGCGCCACTCCGGCAAAGGCGAAGATGCCGAGGGCGGCAGCCGAGAGTCCCGAAAGTCTTTTCATAATTGTCTCCCCTTATGTTCTTGTCGCAGCCGGCCTTCCGGCCAGTTCAGCAGAATCGGCAACGCTAGTCGAGGCGCTTATAGCCGGTGGCGCGGGCTGCGGAATAGCCTTGCGGCACCGCAGGCGCCGGGCGGATGATTTCGGCAGGAATCCCTTCGCCTTCGGCCGCACTTTACCCCCTGCCGCCGGCGCGTACAATCTCGAATGAACCGGCGCGGCTTCGGGCCCGGATGCCATGCCGGGCGCCGGGTTGGTGAAATTTTGGCTGGGCGAAGGTTCTGTTCGGCCTGGATTTGCCGCCAGGAGGCGTGGACGCCTCCTTCCTGGGAGGCCGCGCTAGAAAAACTCCAGCGCTCCGTTGCCATGCTCCTCGAAATGAGGATCTCGGTTTGGGCAGCTCAGCCGCTGCGCCAGACTCGACAGCGTTATGCCCCGCGAGGCTGCGGCGGCATCGCCGCTCCACTCTGCCGGCAGGGTAGGCGCGATGGCGTTCAGGAAGTCCGCGACTCCATTGAGATGCTGGGACAGGTGATCGAGCATCTGCAGGCTCTCGATCATTCCATTCTCCTGCCTGAAGCCGGTCACGAACGGGCTCAGGTTTTCCTGAAGATCATCGGCCACCTGTCCCAGCCTGATGATTTCGCGGCTGACCGCTCCGAGGATGTCGGCCAGCCCCACCACTTCAGGGGCAGCCTTGAAGAATACCGCTTTTCGCTCACGCCAGACCTCGAAGAACATTCTAAAGGCATGCTGGATTGGCAGGCCGAGCAGGTTTCACGTGAGCGGGCCAAAGACTGCTTCGATCTTGTCTTTGAGGGTTCCGACGGTGAATGGCTTGACCAGATAGTTATTGACCCCGAACTGAACGGCGCGCTGCACGAGATCCTTGTCGGCGCGGCCGGTGAGCATGATATAGGCCGTCTTCGCCGTCGGCGGATGCGCCCTGATGGCGCGCAGCAATCCCAGACCGTCGAGTTTCGGCATGTTGAAATCGGAGATGACGAGATGGGCGGGCTGGGCGACGAGCTTGCGCAAGCCATCCTCTCCATCCGATGCCTCATCAAAATCCTTGAAGCCGAGTTGTTGAAGGCTGCTGCGTATGAGCAGGCGCATGGAGTGCTGGTCATCCACGATCATGACCCGTAAAGACGAAGCGGCTGGCATCAGGATGCCTCCCCGTACTGGATGTTGGGAATGAGGATTTCTTGAGTGGCTGTGCTCGATGCAGCCGGGCTTCTCGCCGCGAGCCGATTCTCGCGCTTTCGCCCGAAGCTGCCGCGGATCATGATCGGCTGGCCCATGGTGAATTCATTGCGCGCACCGCTAGGCCGCCACTCTCCGAAGAGCCTCGACGAGCTTGAGCTTGTCGAACGGCTTGACGATCCATCCCGTCGCCCCGGCCTGCCGGGCGCGGCCTTTCTTTTCGGCATCACTTTCGGTTGTCAGAACCAGAATCGGCGTCGCCCGATGATCACCGCTCCGGCGCACCCCCTCGATGAAGCCGAATCCGTCCATGCGGGGCATGTTGATGTCGGTGATGATCACATCCGGCGCCTCGTCTTGCAGAACCTCGAGCCCGTGAACGCCATCCACCGCCTGCACCACACGGTAACCGGCTTCCGACAAAGCGAGCAGCAGCATGTCACGCATCGTGCGCGAGTCATCCACGGTCAATACAAGCTTTGTCATCAGAATCTCCTGAGCGTCGCGAAAGAACGAGGTGCATTACTGGTTGCGCCGGAGTCATCAGCCACCGGACATGGTCATCGAGGGCAGGCTTCATGGCAAAGCGGTTTAGTGCAATAAGCTTAACGGGCTATTAACAAGCGGCGGAAGCTCTGCCTGGTTTCCCGCCTCTTCCAGAGGCATGAGGAACCGGCCGCCATCGCGCCGGCGATTCGCGGGGAAATTGCGGAGCGGCCCGACCGGGCCGATATCCGGCTGACGCCGCCGAGGAAAAATATCCCTTGACCCTCCCATGATGGGAATCTCTATATTGCGGGCAGTGCTCAGCGAAAGGAACTTAAAATGTCAGCGATGCAGGCCGGCGCGAAGGGCGTCACCAATCTGTCGATTTCAGGCATGACCTGTTCGGGCTGCGTGAACTCGGTCACTCGGGCCTTGTCCCGGGTATCTGGAGTGTCGGATGTCGCGGTCGATCTCGATGCCGGAAAGGCGCGGGTGAGCGGCAGCGCCGATCCGCAAGCCCTGCTCGCGGCGGTCGAGAAGGCGGGTTACGAGGCAAGTCTGGGATAGGCTGGTCGAGGCAAAAGGAAGAAAAAATGGACGGCGTGGTTGCGGCTGTGGCCGAAGACCTCCGGCAGCATGTGCGGCTGCCGATCGAAGGGATGACCTGCGCCACCTGCGCCGGCAGGGTCGAGAAGGCTCTCAACCGGCTGGATGGTGTCGAGGCAAGCGTCAACCTAGCGGGAGAGACCGCCGACATCCGCTATGACCCGGCCCGGAACGGCGTGGCGGGGCTGGCGGAAGCGGTCGAGGATGCCGGCTATGAGGTACCGCGCGACCGCCGGGATCTCGCGATCAGCGGGATGACCTGCGCGAGCTGCGCCGGGCGGGTGGAAAAGGCGCTGTCGCGCGTTCCCGGCGTGCTGCGGGCGGAGGTGAACCTGGCGACCGAGCGGGCCACGATCGAGGGCATCGGC
>DASTAF010000411.1:0-4953 GCA_035713005.1 Acetobacteraceae bacterium | reverse complement strand
TATCTGGAAGCGGCGCCGGGGCGGCTGAGGGCCACGGCGGAAGGCCGCAAGCGGCTGGATTCGCTGCTCGCCGCCCTCGTGCTATAGGCCGCCAGCCATGAGGATGATGTGATGCGCTATGTATCGACGCGCGGGGAAGCGCCGCCCCGCGATTTCGCCGGGGTGCTGCTGGCCGGGCTCGCCGAGGATGGCGGGCTGTTCGTGCCGGAGGCCTGGCCGCGCTTTTCGCCGGCGGAATGGCGGGCGCTGCGCGGCCTGCCCTATGCGGAGCTGGCGGCGCGGGTGATGGAGCCCTTCGTGTGCGACCGGGACGGCATCGGCTTTCCTGATCTGCAGGCCATGTGCCGGGATGCCTATCGCGGCTTCGATCATCCGGCGGTGGCGCCGCTGGTTCAACTGGAGCCGAACCTGTTCGCGCTGGAGCTGTTCCACGGCCCGACCCTCGCCTTCAAGGACCTGGCGCTGCAGCTCGTGGGGCGGATGTTCGATTTCGTGCTGACCGGCAGGGGCGAGCGGGTGACCATCGCCGCCGCCACCTCCGGCGATACCGGCTCGGCGGCGATCGAGGCGTGCCGGGGGCGGGCGCGGGTGGATATCGCGGTGCTGCATCCCGAGGGGCGCACCAGCGAGGTGCAGCGCCGGCAGATGACCACCATCGACGAGGCGAATATCTGCAACATCGCCGTCGCGGGGAGTTTCGACGACTGCCAGGACCTGGTGAAGGCGATGTTCGCCGACGCGCCGTTCCGCCAGGGGCTGCGGCTTTCGGCGATGAATTCGATCAACTGGGCGCGGATCGCGGCGCAGGTTCCGTATTACGCGGCGGCGGCGCTGGCCCTTGGCGCGCCGGACCGGGAGGTGGCGATTGCCGTGCCGACGGGGAATTTCGGCAACGTGCTGGCCGCCTATGTGGCGAAGCGGATGGGGCTGCCGGTGGCGCGGTTCATCGTCGCCGCCAATGCCAACGACATCCTGATCCGCTTCCTCGCCGCCAACGACATGAGCGTGAGGGGGGTGGTGGAGACCATCGCGCCCTCCATGGACATCCAGGTCAGCTCCAATTTCGAGCGGCTGCTGTTCGAGTTCATGGAGCGCGACGCGGGGCGGACGGGCGCCGCCATGGCCGGGTTCCGCAAGAGCGGGAAGATGACCATCGCCGATGATGTCTGGCGCAGGCTGGCGCGGGATTTCCGCGGCTTCGCGGTGGACGATGCCGGCGCGCTGGCGGAGATCGCGCGGCTGCACCGGGAGAACCGCTATCTCGCCGATCCGCACACCGCCATCGGCATCGCGGCGGCGCGGGCGGCGGCGCCCATCGGGGTGCCGGTGATCGCGGCGGCGACGGCGCATCCCGCCAAGTTCCCCGAGGCGATGAAGCGCGCGCTGGGCTTTCATCCGGGGCTGCCGGAACGGCTGGCCGACTTATATACAAGGCGGGAACATTATCATCGCGCGCCCGCGGACCTCGCCGCCGTCGAGGCGCTGATACGCGGTTTTGCACACAGGAATACAGCATGAACGACGCAGTTCGCATCACGACCCTGGACTCCGGCCTCACCATCCTGACCGAGCGGATGGAGCGGGTGGAGACGGTTTCCTTCGGCGCCTATGTCGGCACCGGCACCAGGAACGAGAGCGCCGAGGAGAACGGGGTTTCGCATTTCCTCGAGCACATGGCCTTCAAGGGCACCGAGCGGCGCAGCGCCGCCGCCATCGCCGAGGCGGTGGAGGACGTGGGCGGCCATATCAACGCCTATACCTCGCGCGAGCAGACCGCCTATTACGTGAAGATGCTGAAGGAGGATCTGCCCCTCGGCGTGGACATCATCGGCGACATACTCTGCCATTCGACCTTCGACCCGGCGGAGTTCGAGCGCGAGCGCGGGGTGATCCTGCAGGAGATCGGCCAGGCGAACGACACGCCGGACGACATCATCTTCGACCATTTCCAGGCCGCCGCCTATCGGGATCAGGCGATGGGCTGGCCGACGCTGGGGACCGAGAAGATCATCCGCGCGCTGCGGCCGGACACGCTGCGGCGCTACATGGGGGCGCATTACGCGCCCTCGAACATGGTGATCGCCGCTTCGGGAAACGTGGAGCACGACCGGGTGGTGGCGCTGGTGGAGAAGCATTTCGCCGATCTGCCGGGGCGGCATCCGGCGCCCGCCGAGCCCGCGCGCTACACCGGCGGCGAGTACCGGGAGATGCGCGATCTGGACCAGGTTCACGTGGTGCTGGCCTTTCCGGGGGTGGGCTACGCGGACCCGGATTTTCACGCCACCATGCTGCTCTCCACCCTGCTGGGGGGCGGGATGTCCTCCCGCCTGTTCCAGGAAATCCGCGAGAAGCGCGGGCTGGTCTATTCGATCTACAGCTTCGCCTTTCCCTGCAGCGATAGCGGGCTGTTCGGCATCTATGCCGGCACCGGCGAGGCGGAGGCGGCGGAGCTGATGCCGGTGACGCTGGCCGAGCTGGCCAAGGTGCAGGGGGCGATCACCCCCGCCGAACTCGCCCGCGCCCGCGCGCAGGTGAAGGCGAGCCTGCTGATGTCGCTGGAATCCACCGGCAGCCGCTGCGAGCAGATCGCCCGCCAATGGCAGGTTTTCGGGCGCGTGGTGCCGGTTTCCGAGATCGTCGCCAAGATCGACGCGGTGACCGAGGCCGACGTGCTGCGGGTGGCGGGGCGGATTTTCCGCGCCCAGCCGACGCTGGCGACGCTGGGGCCGGTGGGGCGGGTGCCGCATCTGCCGAGCATCGCCGAGAAGCTGGCGGCGTAGCCACACCAAATGGCTACGAGTTGTTAAAGTTTTGGGGGCATACTGGATGCATTACAGCATCCAGGACTGCCATGGCTCATACAGAAGAACTTGATCCCGAACTTGTAGGCCCCTTATCAAAGGCTTCCCATCAGGAACTGGAACGTATCGTCGAATATCTTGATGCGTCTCCTGTTATTTTTGTGAAGAAAAGCAAGGATTACAATGAAAATAAGGGTGACTTAACTAAAGTTTATCCGTTAATTGCGAAAACTATAATTGCTGCCGGCGGATATGGAGCGGCTGGATTGCCGATTATTACAGCAGAATACAAGGATATACTATTATCGGCTTGTGAAACGGCAAAACTTGAAGCTCCAAAAGTTTTGACGGTGCAAGAACTTGAAAACCGAATTCTTTTCTGGGCTTTTGGAAAGGCCCAAAATTTGCAGCCGAGTTTACCTGGTTGGGACGGCAGGTCAAAACCGGCGGAAGAATTAATTTCTTTTGCAAGATCATCAATTGTCCTCGGATTTAAAAATCCAGATTTTTTGGATCAATTACAATATGCTTTTAATGATGCAAACGAATTTTTAGCCACATACATAAAAATATTAATGCAGTATGCTGGATTTGCTTTGGCGTATCTAATTGATCCGAAAATAAAATCCAAACTACCGGCGTGGATACTTTCAATTCTTGCTTCAACAGCTGCGCTTGTAGAAGGAGTGGCTGCCGTGGGTGCTGGCGGTGCTGGCGGTGCTGTGGCTGCTGGCGGTGCTGTGGCTGCTGGCGGTGCCGTTGCCGCCGGTGCTTATGCGAGCTTGCTCAGTCTTTACATCGCATTGGCATTCGCAGGGCCAGCCAAAGCGGCCTTGTTCCCGGTTGTCTTCGAGGTCGCCTTGCTGCGATTCAAGGAATAGCGCAAAGTCAGTCAGCTTTTGGGAGTAGGCTGATTGAGTTCAAACTTAGAGCGCCTTGATGCTCTGCTGGCGGCGGCGAGGCGGGCCGGGGCGGATCAGGCGGATGCGCTGATGGTCTCCGGCGCCTCGGTCTCGGTTTCGAAGCGCCTCGGCAGGACCGAGGAGATCGAGCGCGCGGAGACCAGCGAGCTGGGGCTGCGGGTGTTCGTGGGGCAGCGCAGCGCCATCGTCTCCTCCGGCGCCTCCGACCCATCCTCCTTCGCCCGCATCGCCGAGCAGGCGGTGGCGATGGCAAGGGTGGTTCCCGAGGACCGGTTCTCGTCGATCCCGGAAGCGCCGCCGCCCGCCGATGCCGGGCCGCTCGATCTCGACGATCCGCAGGAGCCGGGCATCGAGACGCTGCTGGCCCGGGCCGCCGCCGCCGAGGATGCCGCGATGGCGGTGAAGGGCATCACCAATTCCGAGGGCGCGGGCGCGAGCTGGAACCGGCACGAGGTCGCGCTCGCCACCTCGCGCGGGTTCACCGGCGGCTATGCCCGGTCCAGCCATTCCTTCTCGGTCGCGGTGATCGCGGGGGAGGGGACTGGCATGCAGCGCGATTATGATTTTTCCAGCGCCGTGCATGGCGCCGATCTCGACGATCCGGCGATGGTGGGCCGGCGGGCGGCGGAGCGGGCGCTGCGGCGGCTCGATCCGCAAAGGCCGAAGACGGCGAGGCTGCCGGTGGTGTACGACCCGCGCCTGTCGGGCGGCATGGTCGGGCATTTCATCGGCGCGATCAACGGCGCCTCGGTGGCGCGGGGCACCAGCTTCCTCAAGGACCGGATGGGCGAGCAGGTGTTCGGCGAGGGGATCGCCATCATCGACGATCCGCTGCGGGTGCGCGGGCGGCGCTCGCACCCGTTCGACGGCGAGGGGGCGGCGGTATCGCGGCGCGCCCTGGTCGAGGACGGCATCCTGCGCTCCTGGATTCTCGACAGCCGCAGCGCCAGGCAGCTCGGCCTCGCCAGCACCGGCCATGCCTCGCGCGGCACCAGCGGGCCGCCGGCCCCGGCGCCGAGCAACCTCTATCTCGAACCCGGAAGGCTGAGCCCGGAGGAGCTGATGGCGGATATCGGCCTCGGCGTCTATGTCACCGAGCTGATCGGCAGCGGGGTGAACGGCATCACCGGCGATTATTCGCGCGGCGCGGCGGGGTTCATGATCCGGGACGGCCAGCTTGCCGAGCCGGTGGCGGAGATCACCATCGCCGGCAACCTGCGCGAGATGTT
>DASTAF010000410.1:0-4852 GCA_035713005.1 Acetobacteraceae bacterium | reverse complement strand
GGGCCGGCCAGCATTCCCATGCTCTCGGCGAGCATATCCCGGCAGGAGATGGAGAAGGCGCTCGCCGCCCCGCCTAACGCCCTGCAGATCGGGCTGGCCGAGATGGCCGATCATCTGCCATCCGGCGCGGCGGGGATTCCGCCGCATGTCGCGGCGCTGAGAAGCATGGCGGTCCAGCCCGCCCCGCCCAGGCCCGCCACCACCGGCGAGGCGCTGGACCGGGCCCGCGCCGGCATGGCGCGGTTCATGCCGCCGCGCTAACCCTTTGTCAGAACGAGGTCGTGCCCGTCCGGATCGCGCAGGAAGGCGGCATGCGCGTCCGAGCCGTTCAGTTCCGCGCCCAGCTTGACCAGCCGCCATGCCGAGGCGAGCGGATCGTCCACCACGAAGATCAGCCTCGTCGAGATTACGTCATTCGGCTTCTTGTCAGGCGACACCAGCATGTTTCCCGGTGGCTCCCGATAGCATAGCAGTTCGAGATGCGGCGCCGCGCGGGCGACCGTGTCCAGCGCCGTCACCCGGACGACGGGCGCGTCCAGCCCATCCAGCCGCGCCTGCGTCTCGCCCTGGTTGAGTGAACCGCCACTCTCCGTCAGGCCCAGCCCCTGGGTGTAGAAGGCGATGCTGCGAGCGTCATCGCTCACCACGATGGCGGAGTGGTTGATCTCCTGGAACAACGCCCCGTTGGCGGAATTTTTTCTGTCCGGGAATTGCAGCAGTTCCAGCGGATGACCCTCGGGGTCGCGGAACTTGAAGGCGGTCACGCCACCCGCGCTTGCCGGCAGCGCCACCGGGCCAGCGGTTGAGATCGGCGTCCAGCCAGGAATTTGCTCAAGATGAGCATAAGCCTCGCGCATACTCGCGACCGCGATGGCGAAATGCTGGAAGGTGATGTCGTTGCTCGCCGCATCCGGCGGCCACGGCGCGCCGGGCGGATCGAAGGCAGCGAGTTCCAGCTCCTGCGCGCCGAGCCTCAGCCTCACCCGCCGGGCTGGACTTCCGAAGAAATCTTGATCCTCGGCGGTCACCTCGCACCCGAAGGCGCCGCGATAGAAGGCGAGGCTGGCTTCGAGATCGCGCACCGTCAGGCCAAGGCGGCGCAGCGCCGTCACGGCCATTGCACCCCCCGGACATTGACGAAGATCGCGTAGAGGATATGCGAGCCGCCTATGAACAGCCGGTTCTTGTGCAACTCCCCGAAGGTCAGGTTGGAGACCTTGTGCGGCACCAGGATCTTGCCCAGCAATTCGCCATCCGGGCTGATGCAGTGAACGCCATCCTCGGCGCTGCTCCAGAGATTGCCGTGCTCGTCCACCCGGAAGCCGTCCGCGTATCCAGGCTCCACCTTGTGGAAAATCTCGCCGCCGGAGAGCTTCCTGCCACCGTCCAGCACCTTGAACACCCGGATATACCGCTTCGGATCGGGCTTGGACTGATCCCCTGTCTCGGCCAGGTAGAGCAGGCTCTCATCGGGCGAGAAGGCCAAGCCGTTCGGCCCCTCGAAATCTCCCGCCATCACCCGGATGTCGCCGCTCTCCGGGTCGAACCGGTAGAGCGCCGGCGGCTGTTCCGGCTTCTGCCGCCCGCCCTCGTAATCGCTCATGATCCCGTAATAGGGATCGGAGAACCAGATCGTGCCGTCGGATTTCACCACCACGTCGTTCGGCGCGTTCAGCCGCTTGCCGTCATGCCGGTCCACCAGCATGGTGACGGAGCCGTCCCACTCCGTCCGGTAGAGGCAGCGGCCATGATGCGAGCAGGCGATCAGCCGCCCCTGCCGGTCCCGTGTCTGCCCGTTCGCGTAGTTGGAGGGATAGCGATAGACGGATATTCCATCCGCCTCCGACCAGCGCATGGTGCGGTTGTTGGGAATGTCCTGGAACAGAAGGCAGTTCGCATCCCCCATCCATACCGGCCCCTCGATCCAGCGGAACCATTCGGCCAGCTTCTCCAGCGGCGCGTTGGGGAGGATGTAGTTGGCGAAACGCTGATGCCGGATGTCGAACCCCTCCATCACCGGCTCACTTGAAGAAGCGGCAGGTGGCGTCGCGCTCCGGCGGCTTGTCCGCGAACTGCACCGCCAGCAGAACCGCCGGCTCGTCCCCCACCGTGCCGGAGAGATGCCCGGTGCGGCCATCCAGGCTCGCGCAGTTCTGGTCCTCGCCGAAGGAAATCTCGCCCGGCCCCATCTCGACGCGCGTGCCGTCCATCGCTTCGACGAACCAGCGGCCCGATAGCGGGATGATCCATTGCGGCTTCGGGTTCTCGTGCCATTGCCCGATCCAGCCCACCGGCTGCACCGAGACGGTCATCGCCATCTCGCCGGTGATCTTGCCGCTCTGCCATTGCGGCGCGACGCCCTCACCGATGGACTTGAACTCGAAGGCGGTCATGAAGCATTGCTTCTGGTGGCTGACGCCCTTCTCATCGGTCCAGAGATGCCAGTAGGGAACCTCCGGCTTCTGCTCCTCGCTCATCGCTCAGCGCCTTTCATAGGGATGGGTGGAGCCGAGCGGATCGGCCTTGAACTCCTCGAACCCCGTCTCGCGGTCGCCGAAGGTGATCAGCAGGAAGCCGGCGCCGAGAGAGAAATTCTTCAGGAAATCCCAGAACTGATCCCGGCCCTTGCTCTCGCCCTTCCTCCAGAAATCGCCCGGCTCCCAGAAGCGCTTGAACAGCACGGCGGTGGACATGCAGTAAGCCGCCATCACCGCCGAGGCCATCTTGTCGCGCTTGCCGGTGAGGATGCCGAGCGGCATCAGCAGCTCGATCCCCAGCCCGGCGAGGATCGCGAGCTTCGCAGTCTCGCCCGGGAAAACCTGTTTCGCCTGGGTAACCGCGCCGTCGAAATTCAAGATTTTGTCGAGCGCGCTGGCCGGAAAGAACAGGCTGACCAGCGTGTAGCGAAGCAATAATTCCTTGGTGACGTTCCTGCCCACAACCCCCTCCGGATCAACAATGACCGGAAGGTGGTTGGCGGGCAGGGTCATCTCAAGGCGGATTTCTCAGGCAGGCCGCGCCTTCACGCCGAAATGTTCGATATAGGCGGCGAAATCGGGCCGCAGCCGCTCCGGATTGATGCCGAACCGCCCCATGACGTAGCGGTTCCTGCCATAGCCACCGCGCGGTTTCGCCGCCATGAAGGCCGCCATCGCCGCCTCTCCGGCCGGGGAGAGCCGGTAGCCGAACTGCTCGTAGATGCGCCGGATCGCCGCCAGCGGATTGCCCACCAGATCGTCGTAATGGATCTGGATCTTGTTCGCCTCCGCCACGTCCCGCCGCCGGTCGAAGGCGATCAGTTGCTGCGCGCCCTCGATCCAGCGCGCCGTCACCTGCGCGCCGATCTCCTGCGGATCGACCGATTTCATGAACGGGCGGCGCAGCACCTCGGTCAGATGCGCGACCGAGGCGAACACATGCAGCGGATCGCGATGCACGATGACGAATTGCGCGTCGGGATAGACGCGCAGGATGGCGTCCATGGTGAAGGTGTGATCGGGGCATTTCAGCGCCCAGCCGCGCGCCGAAACCCCATGCTGCATGGCCTGCAGGAAGCGCTTGTGGAAGGCGAAGGCCTCGTCATGCCCGTGCGCGTCCAGCCAGCCGAGGTAGGAGGGCACGCGGAAGGTGCTGTCGAAGCGCAGGCTCTGGAACACATGGGCGGTGATCTCGCTGCATTCCTGCGGGCTGTCGGCGTGGATCGGGTGAACCAGCGGGAATTCCGGCGCCAGACCGGCGAACAGGGCGAGCTGCTTGTCCGTCCGCCGGGCGCTGGCGTCGCGGGCCGGGTCGAAGCCCTGCGGGCGCGGGGCGGGATAGATGGTCTGCCAGTTGCGCGGCACCAGCATGTCCGGGTCATGAGACATCAGCGTGTGCAGGAAGGTGGTGCCGGAACGCGGCAGGCCGAGGATGAACAGCGGGCGCTCCACCCCCCGCGCGCCGATGGCGGGGGTCTCCGCGTGCATGCGCTCGATCAGCGCCGCGTTGCGCAGCAGCCGGACCAGATCGTAGCGCACCGTGACCTGTCCGAACAGGTTCAGTTCGGTCTCCGCCGCCAGCGACTCGGTCAGCCGGTCCAGCCCGAGCCGCGCACCCGGTCCCGGCCGGACGCCCGCCGCATCCACCAGGGAGGCGCTGTCCAGCTTCGGGAGCAGGAAGCGCGGCGCGATCCGCCCCGCGGCGGCGAATCCGCCGGAAAGCAGCCGGTAGCGCAGGGCCATCGGCGGCGGCGCGTCCGGAATCGCCGGCACCGGTTCCTTCACCTCCGCGATCCCTCAGGCCCGCTCGATCAGTTCGATCTTGTAGCCATTCGGGTCCTCGATGAAGGCGATCATCGTCTTGCCGAACTTCACCGGGCCGGGCTCGCGGGTGATCTTCACCCCGCTGGCGCGCAGCGACTCGCAGACCGCCTTGATGTCCTTCACCCCCACGGCCAGATGGCCGAAGGCCGTGCCCTGGTCGTAATGGTCGGTGCCGTAATTATAGGTCAGTTCCAGCACGGTGCTCGATGCCTCGTCCCCGTAGCCGACGAAGACCAGCGTGTACTTGCCCTCCGGCACGTCGTTCCGGCGCAACTCGCGCATGCCGAGCTTCCTGGTGTAGAAATCCACGCTCTCTTCCAGGTTGTTCACCCGGAGCATGGTATGCAGATACCGGAATTCGCTGCCGCTCATCATCATTTCCTTCATATAACTTCGGTCTTATCTGGTTTGATGCCCAGGAGAAACAAGCCGGAGGCATCGGCCGCCGCGATGCTGCCCTCACGGTCCAGAAGAATGGTGCCGTCCGCCTCGAATGCCACGCCGCGCAACCCAGCCGCGCCGGCGTTGCGCAGCGTGGCGGAGCCGATGGT
>DASTAF010000409.1:0-4327 GCA_035713005.1 Acetobacteraceae bacterium | reverse complement strand
CGGCGCCTCCTGGTTCACCCGGCTCCGCCACAAGCTCCGCGCCGAGCCCGATCTGCGCCGGCAGATCGATGCGCTGATGCAGGAGGCCGGGGATGACGGCGACGACGATCCCGGAGATAGCGGGCTCGATCAGCAGGAACGGGCGCTGATCGCCAACGTGCTGCGCCTGCGCGGCACCATGGCGGATGACGTGATGGTGCCGCGGGCCGATATCGTCGCCATGCGGGCGGATGTCACCTTCGATCAGGCGATCGCCCAGATCCGCCGCGAGGGTCATTCCCGCATGCCGGTCTTCGACAAGCATCTCGATGACATCCTGGGCATGGTCCATATCAAGGACGTGTTCAGCTATACCGGCCCGCCCGCCGAGTTCAACCTGAGCGCGATATTACGGAGGCCGCTGATGGTGGCGCCGCAGATTCCGGTGCTCGACCTGCTGCTGCAGATGCGCCAAAACCGCACCCATCTCGCTTTGGTGATCGACGAATATGGCGGCGTGGATGGGCTGGTCACCATTGAGGATCTGGTGGAGACCATTGTCGGCGACATCTCGGACGAGCATGACGAGGTGGCGGGGCCGATGATGACGGAGCGCGAGGATGGCAGCTTCGACCTCAATGCCCGCCTGCCGATCGAGGAGTTCGAGGCGAAATTCGGCCCGGTGCTGACCGGGGAAGAGCGGGAGGCCGATCTGGACACGGTGGGCGGGCTGGTTTTCACCATTGCCGGGCGGGTGCCGGCCAAGGGGGAGATCGTGGTGCATCCTTCCGGGATCGAGTTCCTGGTGCTGGACGCGGATGCGCGGCGGCTGCGAAGGCTGCGGGTGCGGAGGCCGGCCGCCGAGGCGGCATAGCGGCCCGTTGCGCAGGCTTCAGGCGTTACGTGGGATCGCCACCTGCCTTTTCCTTGCCAGTTCAGGCGGCGCGACAGGCTCTGCGGAAGGCTTCAGGTGAACCAGCAGGCGGTTGACATAGGGGTCGATGGCCTGAGCGACTGGCAGCGAGACTGGCCGGTAGTTGAAGGCAAAGACCGGCAGGAGCGAATATTGCGCCTGGAGGATAAGGCGCGGCCTGGAGATGGGTGGCGCGCCCATGTGAATGCCATGAGTCGCGGCCAGGAACGCGGTGCCGCGCGCGCCGGTCACCGTCACCAGGCTCTGCCTGCCGTAGCGCTGCTCCAGCGCCGCCCGTTCATAGACCTCCGCCCGCATTCTCGCCGCCGTCTTGTGGGAGCCGAGGACATAAACATGCGGGCCTGACTCCTCATCCACGTCCGTAAGATAGATGAACAGCTTCAGGAACCGCCAGTCATCGAGGTCGCGATGAAAACGCTGGGTCTCTGTCCGCGTCGCCGCGGCGGGAAAGGACCAGCGGACGCCGAGGCTGGAGAGGGTGGGCGTGCAGCCGAGATACCGCTCCGCAATGCGGAGGATGACCGGAGCGTTCACCATCTCCAGCACCTCCCGGCAGCCGAGCACGGTTTCCATCGGATAGGCTGCCGAGGCGATGCCGGAAGGCAGCCCGTCCAGCGGGAGAAGCGCGCCTTGCGCGCCCACCACCTTCGCCGCGTTGAAATAGGCAGCGATGCGACTGATCGTTTTTGGATCGGCAAGGGCCGGAAGGGTGACCAATCCCTCCTGCTCCAAAGTCGCGGCGGTTGCGGCAGCCTTCAGATCAGCCTCCTCAACCATGCCCCGGCCGGCGCCGCGCCAGAACCTGATGGCGGAGGCTATCCCGCCGGATACCGCCTCGCGGAGCCTTGGCGGCGTGACGACGCGCTGGCCATAATACAGCAAGGCGTTGACAGGCTGGAAGCCAGGCCCAGGCTTGAGCCTCGCATACCCGATCATGGCGCTCTCCCGTTTCCAACGACTACTGTGGAATTACGAAATATTCATGAAATACCCGAAATTTTACGGTTTAGCAAGGAAATTCTGACTCCAACCTAACGCGGCTGACGTTCAATTCACAAATCCGAAACGCTCCCGGTTTCGCGATCTGCCAATGATCCCCTCCAGGAGGATCTTGTTCCCTTGGGCTTTGCCCGATTCGGCTTGGGCACAGTGGGGCATGATCCTGGGACCGCCAGTCAGGAAGGCTGAATTATGTCGCAAGCAGTGCCGGCCGGAGCCGATCCGGAACTCGTTCCGCCGCCGGCGGAACCGGATGCCTCCCGGTCCATGACCTTCTTCGTCATGGTGGTGGCGACGCTTTATTTCGGGCGGGAGGTGCTGGTTCCGGTCACGCTGGCGCTGCTGCTTTCCTTCCTGCTCGCGCCGCTGGTCGGGCTGCTGCGGCGGCTGCATCTGGGCCGGGTGCCTTCCGTGCTGCTCGCGGTGATTTTCGCCATCGGGGTGATGGTGGTGCTCGGCGGTGTCATCGGCTCGCAGATCGGCCAGCTTGCCCGCAACCTGCCGCAATACTCCACCACCATCGAGAAGAAGGTGAACTCGGTCCGGCAATACACGGTTCACGAACTCAGGCGGATCAGCAACGTCATGGGCCGCCAGGGCACCAAGTCAGGCGCGGCTCCGGCGCCGGCTGCCCCGGCGGGCGGAACTCCGGCCGGCAGCCCGCAGACTAACGGCCTGCCCGGGGCGCTGCAAAACCCCTTCATCGGCGGATCGCAGACGCATCCGGCCGCGACCACCACGCCCAAGCAAGTCGAGGTGGTGCAGGCCTCATCGAGCCCGCTCAGCATGATCCGCAAATATCTGACGCCGATCCTGTCGCCGCTCGCGACCTTCGGCATCGTGTTCGTGGTGGCGATATTCGCCCTGCTGCAGAAGGAAGACTTGCGGGACCGGATGATCCGGCTGGTCGGGTCGAGCGACCTGCACCGCACCACCGTCGCCATCGATGACGGGGCGCGGCGGCTCAGCCGGTATTTCCTCACCCAGCTTTGCGTCAACAGCAGCTTCGGCTGCGTGATCGGTCTCGGCCTGTTCTTCATCGGCGTGCCCAACCCGGTGCTGTTCGGCATCTTCACCGCCCTGCTGCGCTTCGTTCCCTATGTCGGCTCGCTGCTCTCGGCCCTGCTGCCCATGGCGCTGGCGGCTGCGGTCTCGCCGGGCTGGGCGATGGTCATCGAAACGGCGGCGCTTTATCTGGTCCTGGAAGGCGTCACCGGCAATTTTATCGAGCCGATGGTCTATGGCCACAGCACCGGTCTTTCTCCCTTCTCGGTGATCGTGGCAGCGATCTTCTGGTCCTGGCTCTGGGGCCCGATCGGCCTGATCCTGTCCACCCCGCTTACCCTGTGCCTCGTGGTGCTGGGCCGCCACGTCAAGCGGCTGGAATTTCTCGACGTGCTGCTGGGCGACCGCCCGGCCCTGACGCCGGTGGAAAGCTTCTACCAGCGCATTCTCGCCGGCGACGCGGACGAGGCGCAGGATCATGCCGAGTTGCTTCTGAAGGACCGGCCCCTTTCCACCTATTACGACGAGGTGGCGCTGAAGGGGCTGCAGCTTGCCGCCAACGATGCCGAACGCGGCGTGCTGAAGCGCGACCAGCTGACGCTGATCAGGAACACGGTGAATTTCCTGATCGAGGGGCTTGACCGGTACAACGATACCCCGCCCGCCAATGCGAAGCCAGATAGCAGCCACGAGGCAAACGCGCCCCGGGATGGCCGTGCCCTGCCCCATAATCCCGTGCCCGATGCCGCCAAGCCGGAAACCCTGCCGCCAGCCTGGCAGACGGAGGCGCCGGTTCTGTGCGTGGCCGGGCGGGGTCCACTCGACGAAGCGGCCTCGGCCATGCTGGTCCAGCTTCTGGAAAAGCACGGGATCGGCGCCAGGATCACCTCGTATCAGAGCGTGTCCCGCGAAAGCATCGGCTCGCTCGACATCGAGGAGGTGAGGATGGTCTGCGTCTCCTATCTCGATATCAGCGGCAGCCCGGCGCATCTACGCTACCTCATGCAGCGGCTGCGCCGCCGCCTGCCTGCCGGAATTCCCATCCTGGTGGGATTATGGCCGGCGGAAGACGCAGCGCTGCGGGACGAGCGTGTGCGGGCCGTGGTGGGTGCCGATTATTTCACCTCCTCGCTACGGGAGGCGGTGGATGCCTGCCTGAAGGCAGCGCGGGAGACCCCTCAAAAAGCGGTTATCGCGGCTTAAATCGATGCGATTCCGTCTCATATCTTCTTTCTGGTCAAAGAGTTGCCATCAAAAAATGATCGCCATGGAGATGAACGACTTGCCGTTGCTGCCGGAGTAGAATGATGAAGAGGCGCACAAAGGGGCTGCTGGGCTTCCTGGGCATACTGGTGCTGGCGATCGTGCTGCTTGCCGTGTTCTGGAACTGGGACTGGTTCGTTCCCATGG
>DASTAF010000408.1:0-3669 GCA_035713005.1 Acetobacteraceae bacterium | reverse complement strand
GCCGCCTGGGCCTGCATCCGCGCCGGGATTTCCTCGGAGAACAGCTCCAGAAAGAACTCGGGCATCAGGCCGCCATCCTGGCTTCGCCGGCCACCCAGGCCTCGGCGCAGGATTTCGCCAGCGCCCGCACCCGCCCGATATAGGAGGCGCGCTCGGCGACCGAGATCACACCCCGCGCATCCAGCAGATTGAACAGATGGCTCGCCTTGATGCACTGGTCATAAGCCGGCAGCGCCAGCGCCCTTTCGACCAGCGCCACGCATTCGCCTTCCGCATCCGCGAAGTGCCGGATCAGCATATCCGTGTTGGCGTGTTCGAAGTTATGCGCCGAATATTCCCGCTCGGCGCGGAGGAACACATCGCCATAGGTGACGGCTGGTTGGTTCCCGCCATCATTGAACCGGAGATCGTACACGTTCTCGATTCCCTGCACATACATGGCCAGGCGCTCCAGCCCATAGGTCATCTCGAAACTGGGAAGGTCCACCGCGATGCCGCCGACCTGCTGGAAATAGGTGAACTGGCCGACCTCCATCCCGTCGCACCACACTTCCCAGCCAAGCCCCCAGGCGCCGAGGGTCGGGCTTTCCCAGTCATCCTCGACAAAGCGGAAATCATGCCGGAGCGGGTCCAGCCCGATGGCGCGGTAGCTCTCGATCAGCAGATCCTGCGCCTCCGCCGGGCTTGGCTTCATGATGACCTGATACTGATAATAATGCTGGAGTCGATTCGGATTTTCGCCGTAACGCCCGTCGGAGGGCCGGCGCGAGGGCTGCACATAGGCCGCGCGCCAAGGCTTCGGGCCCAGGGCGCGCAGGGTGGTGGCGGGATGGAAAGTGCCGGCGCCCATTTCCATGTCATAGGGCTGCAGGATCACGCAGCCCTGTGCGGCCCAGAACCGGTGCAGGGCGAGGATGATGTCCTGGAAGCTCAAGCTGCGCGTTCGCGGCGTTTTCATGACTCGGTTCAGGGTCCGTGCTAGACAGTTCTTGCGGCGCACCATTACGGCCCGCAGGCAGTAAGGGCAAGGACGAGATGGACCGGGAGGGAAGGCTCAGGCGGGCGGACTGGATCGGCATCGGGATGGTCGCGGTCATCGGGCTGGGCTTCTGGGCATTCCGGGAGCTGACCATCGTGCCCCGAGCCTATGGGGGAATATGCGCCGCGGCGCATCCGCCCTTCATCTGCGGGCCGCGCCAGGCGGTGCTGTGGCTGCAATATGAACGCCTGTTCGGCCTGGTCGCCCTGCTGGCCGGCCTGATCGGCTGGGCGCTGGGGCGGTACTGGCTGGCGGTGGCGGCGCTGGCGGCGGGAATCGCCGCCGTCATCAACTACAACGCGACGCAGGGCATCATCGGCGCCGTGTTCGGATTCTGGACCTGGCTCGGGCTGCGCACCGGGCGCTACCGGCGGATGGACCATGCGCGGCAATAGCGGCCCGATGCTGGATCACGATCTGGGGCCGGAGATCGAGGCCCTGCGCGAGACGGTGCGCCGCTTCGCCGAGGCCGAAATCGCCCCCCGCGCCGCCGCGATCGACCGCGAGAACGACTTCCCCGCCGATCTCTGGCGCAAGATGGGCGATCTCGGGCTGCTCGGCATCACCGTGCCGGAGGAGTATGGCGGGGCTGGGCTGGGCTATCTCGCCCATTGCGTGGCGATGGAGGAAATCTCCCGCGCCTCCGCATCGGTCGGGCTTTCCTATGGGGCGCATTCCAATCTCTGCGTCAACCAGATCAGGCTTAACGGCAGCGAGGCGCAGAAGCGGCGCTACCTGCCCGACCTCATCTCCGGCGCCGCCGTCGGCGCGCTGGCGATGAGCGAGACCGGCGCCGGGTCCGACGTGGTCTCGATGAAGCTGCGCGCCGAGCGGCACGGCGATGCTTACGTGCTGAACGGATCGAAAATGTGGATCACCAACGGGCCGGATGCCGACACACTGGTGGTCTATGCCAAGACCGATCCGGCGGCCGGGCCGCGCGGCATCACCGCCTTTATCATCGAGCGCGGCATGCAAGGCTTCTCCTGCGCCCAGAAGCTCGACAAGCTCGGCATGCGCGGCTCCAACACCGGAGAGCTGGTGTTCCAGGATTGCGCGGTGCCTTCCGGAAACGTCCTCGGCGGCGTCGGGCGGGGCGTGAACGTGCTGATGAGCGGGCTTGATTACGAGCGCGCGGTGCTGGCCGCCGGTCCCCTAGGGATCATGCAGTCAGCGCTCGACGTGGTGATCCCCTACGTGCATGAGCGCGAGCAGTTCGGCCAGAAAATCGGCGAATTCCAGCTCATCCAGGCCAAGCTCGCCGACATGTATGTCACGTTCAGCGCCGCCCGCGCCTATGTCTATGCGGTGGCGAGGAACTGCGACCGGGGCCGGCCTAGCCGCAAGGATGCCGCCGGCGCCATTCTCTACGCCGCCGAGCACGCCACCTGGATGGCGCTGGAGGCGATCCAGTGTCTCGGCGGCAACGGTTATATCAACGATTATCCCGCCGGCCGGCTGCTGCGCGACGCGAAACTCTATGAAATCGGCGCCGGCACCTCGGAGATCAGGCGGATGCTGATCGGCCGCGAGCTTTACCGCGAGAGCGCATGATCCTGACCAGCGCCATCGACCCGCGCAGCGAGGAAAGCGGCGAGAATCACGCCGCCATGCAGGCGCTGGTGGACGATCTGCGCGCCACGGCGGGCCGGATCGCCCTTGGCGGACCCGAACCGGCGCGGCAGCGGCATATGGCGCGCGGCAAGCTGCTGGCGCGCCAGCGGATCGACGCGCTGCTCGATCCGGGCTCGCCCTTCCTGGAAATCTGCCAGCTCGCGGCGTTCGGCGTCTATGACGAGGAGATCGCCTCGGCCGGCATCATCACCGGCATCGGCCGGGTTTCCGGCCAGGACTGCATGATCCTCGCCAATGACGCCACGGTGAAAGGCGGCACCTATTATCCGCTGACGGTGAAGAAGCATCTCCGCGCCCAGGAAATTGCCGCCGAAAACCACCTGCCCTGCCTCTATCTGGTCGATTCAGGCGGCGCCAACCTGCCGAACCAGAGCGAGGTGTTTCCGGACCGCGACCATTTCGGCAGAATCTTCTATAATCAAGCCACTATGTCGGCTTCCGGCATCCCGCAGATCGCGGTGGTCATGGGGTCCTGCACCGCCGGCGGCGCCTATGTGCCGGCGATGGCGGATGAGGCGATCATCGTCCGCGAGCAAGGCACGATCTTCCTCGGTGGCCCGCCCCTCGTCCGCGCCGCCACCGGCGAGGTGGTGACGGCGGAGGAGCTGGGCGGCGCCGACGTACATACCCGCCTCTCCGGCGTCGCCGACCATTTCGCCGAGAACGACCACCACGCGCTCGGCATTGCCCGGCGGATCGTCGGCAACCTGAACCTCCCGAAGCCCAGCGCCGCCGTCCCGGCAATGCCCCCCGCGATCGATCCCTCGACGCTCTACGGCGTCATCCCCGCCGATCCGCGGCGCGGCTATGATGTACGCGAGGTGATCGCCCGTCTGGTCGATGGCTCGGTGTTCGACGAGTTCAAGGCGCGCTTCGGCGCCACCCTCGTCACCGGATTCGCCCATCTGGAAGGGTTTCCCGTCGGGATCATCGCCAATAACGGCATATTGTTCTCGGAATCGGCGCTCAAGGGGGCGCATTTCATCGAATTATGC
>DASTAF010000407.1:0-4007 GCA_035713005.1 Acetobacteraceae bacterium | reverse complement strand
TCCCGGCCAGAGCGAGGAGCTGTGGAAGCTGATCGGGAAGATCTGTTGGCCGCGCGCGCGCAGCCGCCGGACGAGACGGCGCATCGCCCGCACGTCGTTGCCTTCCGGCGAAAGGGTGATCCGCTCGGCGCATTCGCTGCTTGCCAGCAGCGCGGCCAGCGCCCGCCGGGGCGTCTCGGGGCCGGCGAGGAAGCGGTACAACGCCGCTCCAAGGGTGCCGCCCCAGCCGACGACGCTGCGGCAGAGCGGCAGTTCCAGAATATCGCGCTGCATGCCGAACCAGAAAGGAAAGAAATCATCCTCGCTGTAGTCCGGCCCGCCCTCATGCACCATGGAGGTGCGCGGGGCGACGCTGGTGTCGATGGTGAAGCCAAAGGCTTCCAGCAGCCGCGGAGTATTGGGTCCTATCCCATACCGTCCCGCGCGGAAGATCCGCGGCGGCATGCCGAAGCAGTCGATGAACCGGGCGATCAGGGTCGCGAGTTTCCGCTCCTCGATTTCCGGGATCAGGTTGCCGCCGAAGGACATCCGCAAGGTCGACTGGCCGGCGAAAGGCGGCGTCACCCATGGATGCAGCTGCAATCCCACCGCGCATTGACCGCGCTCGATCCCGCGCTGCAAGATACGCACGATGTTCCGGTCCATCAGCACCGGATAGGTCAACAGATAGGTCGGTTGGATGCCGTATGCCCCGAGAACATGCTGCAGATCGGGAATATGGCTGAGATATTCCGTGCTCTGCATGGTGCCCTCGACCGGCCGCGTCCAGTCGAAATCCTCCTCCGTGTCGATCAGAATCGTCGCGATGGGGGACTGGGTGCGCAGCGTGGCGAGGCGCTTTGAGGGGAAAAGCTCGGCACTCATGAGAGGATGGCAGGCAGGCGCATGCCCCGGATATGGCACAGGGCGCCTTGTGTAACAATCGCATGGGCCGGTGGGCAGAGTTCGAGGCAAGCTGGGAGGCGGACCTTCCGGCGCGGGAGGTGGAGGCCCGCTGGCTGGCGCTGGAGGCGAAATCGGATGGCTCATTCTTCCAGAGCTGGGCCTGGACCGGCTGCCTTTATGACGAGCGTTTTCCTCGCCCCGTCCTGCTGACTCTGGCGCGGGATGGAGAGTGCCGGGCTATCGCCTTGTTCAACCGCGAGAGCGGGAAGGGGGGCGACCGCCTGCTGCTCGGCGAAAGTGGAGTGGCCGCGCTGGATTCCGTCTTCATCGAGCATAATGGACCGCTCGTCGCCCGCGATGCTCCGGGGGCGCTGGAAGCCTGCTTCGACGCCATGACGCATGGCGGCCCCGGTCTGCTCGCGGGCCGGCGCGTCATCCTCTCCGGCATCGGCGACGAGGCACTGGCGGCGGCCCGCCGCTCGGGCATCGTCCGGCTGGAGATCACCCGCTCCGCCCCGGCCGTCGATCTCGCCCGGCTGCGGCGGAAGGGGCAGGGGATGCTGGATGATCTTTCCGCCACCGCGCGCTACCAGCTCCGCCGCTCGGTCAGGCGCTACGAGATGGCGGGGCCGCTTTCCATCCGCCGTGCCGATACGGTGGGTGAGGCGGAAAGGTTCCTCGCCGCCCTGGCCGAACTGCACGGGCGGACATGGCGGGCGCGGGGACGGAGCGGAGCCTTCGCTGAACCTGCTTTCCGCCGGTTCCATGGGGAGCTGATCGGGCGCGGGCTGCCCGCGGGCATGGTCGATCTGCTGGAGATCGCCGCCGGCCCGCGGATCATCGGCTATCTGCTCAATTTCGTGTTCAGAAATCACGTTTACGCCTATCAAAGCGGCTTTGACTACGAACTCATGCATCCGCATGAGAAGCCGGGACTGACCTGCCACTACACGGCGATCCAGCGCTATCTCGAAGGGGGGCTGGAAATCTATGACTTCCTCGCCGGGCATGACCGCTACAAGGAAAGCTTTTCCGACCACGCAATGCCGCTTTATTGGGCGAGGCTGGCGCCACGCTGGTCGATTCCGGGAGGATGCTACGGGCTGGCCAACCTGATATCGCGGCTTCGCGCCAGATGATCCTGCTCAGGCAGGCTTCAGCAGGCTTTCCATCTTCGTCACCAGTTCGGCAATCTTGAAAGGCTTCATGAATACTGGCCAGTGGGCCTTGTCCGAAGGCAGGGCATGGTCGCCATAGCCAGAGAGTAGCAGGAAAGGAATTCCGCGTTCCGCCAGCCTCTCCGCCACCGGAAAAACCTTCTCACCCGCGAGATTCACATCGAGCAGTGCCAGATCCACCGCTTCCTGATGCGCGGCGTCGAGTGCTGCGGAAAGCCGCCCGAAGGGACCGACCACGGAACATTGCTGATCTTCCAGTGCGGTTTCCAGCAGCATGGCGACAAGAAACTCATCCTCGACGACCAGAATGCGGCGCCCTTCGAGGGATGGCTTGGCTTCTGTCTCGGCCAAGGGATTCATTATCGATATTCCTGTTCTAATTAATTTGGCAGGATTATCCCTAGGCTAATTCCGGGTTATTGTCTGGTTAAGTTTATGCAATTTGCTCCATCAACCCGGAATAGCGGAATTCGCCGCGCCGATCCAGTATCGCAGGGTATCCGGTCCGATGATCTCCTCACCTCGGCTTTCGTAGATTTCACGAAGGCATGCAAGAAGGGCTTGTGCTTCGCTCTCCCTGCCGAGAAGCGTCATGCTCCGGAGGATGCGCGTCATCCGCAGGAAGTTGTGGTTGCCAGGACTGAGCCACCCGGCCATCCGAACCTCATGATCCGGTGACGGAACGACAGCCGGCGGTTCTCCTTCTTCCAGCCGGAACCCATAGAACCGCAGCATCATGCGAAAAGAATTGAGCAGCCTTTCCTGAAGTTCCGGCCCGCCCCGGAAGACCCCGATATCCTGCCGCGACAGCACCGGCGCCGCAGGGTTGAACCCGCTCCGCTCGGGCAGCGGGAACAGCCACTGGATGTAGTCATGCACCTGTTCCAGCCGGAAATCGGGCCAGGACTGGATCTCCGTCAGGTTCCGCCCGCGATGATCCGTCCCGGAGCCGGCATAGAATGCGACGATGGGGGACATGAAATCCTACTTGCCGCCCACATGCTGGAGTTCCCGCTCGTTGAGCGAGCGGGTGGTGACATGACCTTGAACCGATACATGCATGGCTCGCGCGGGCGCGGCGGGTTTCGCAACCGGCTGCCGGTCAGGTTTCCCGGCCTGCTTCTGGGCCGGATTGGTGACGGGCATGACCCGCCCCGGCTTGCCGGAGCGTATTTGCTCGTCCGTCTCCTGCAGCAGCGCATGGCATACGTGCGGGTCCTTCACCCCGAGCTGGATCGTCGGCAGCAGGGCAAGCGGCGCCGCGATCACGCCGAGCACCGCGGCCGCGCCCCCGCGCACGATGAGCGGCTTCTTGGCCGGGCCGATGCTGGGCTTCTTGAGCAGCCCGGTTACCTTGATCGGCGCCGGAAGCGAACCGATGCTGAAATGCTTCGGCCGCGAGCGGATGAAGTAATTGATCGTCTGAGTCCTGAGATCGACCGTGCCGCCGCCATTGACCAATGCGGTGCCGGTATCGAGCAGCAGGGTCCGCGTGTCGATGATCCCGTGATTGAGGGCAAAATCGCCGATGAAGCAGCGGACATTGGTCTGTTTCGGCAGGCCGAGCGCCGAAATTACCGCGTTGCCGAACTGCAGCCCGGAAAGCGCCACCAGCAGCGCGCTCAGATTGCCGCCCTGCATGGTGAGGGCCAGCCCGCCGGTGCCGTTCGCCGCCCAGCTCGCGATCGAGTTGCCGGTGGAATCCAGCGTCGCCCGACCGCCGACCGTCCCCGCGCCGTGAAACACATGGGTCGCCGCCATCAGGCGGGAGACATTCACATTCAGAAAATCGATATTCGCCTTGGCCAGAATCTGCTTCCGGGCTTCCGGCGTCAGCGAGATATTGCCGAGAATCTTGCCGGTTCCGACGCCGAAGCTCACCGGATGCAGATCGACCGCCCCGTTCACGATATCCATGTGGACGACGAGATTGTCGAGCGGCAT
>DASTAF010000406.1:0-6868 GCA_035713005.1 Acetobacteraceae bacterium | reverse complement strand
GGCTCGAAGGCACCATGCGGCATCAACCAGACCGGCGGGAGCCTCCGACAATGCGTATCAGCGTGATCCAGATGTCCCCCAACGCCGACAAGGCGCAGAACATCGCCCAGGCCAGGGGGCTGATCGAGGGCGCCATCGAGGCCGACCGGCCGGACATGGTGGCCCTGCCGGAAATCTGGACCTGCCTGGGCGGCAACCGGACGACCAAGTTCGAGCAGGCCGAGGCGCTGCCCCCGGCAGGGTCCAACCAGCCGGGCGGGGCGGCCTATGAATTCCTGCGCGAGACGGCGCGCCGCCACAGGATCGCCGTGCATGGCGGCTCGATCGGCGAACTGGCGGAGGACAAGCTCTACAACACCACCCTGGTGTTCGATGGCACGGGAGCGGAACTCGCCCGCTACCGCAAGATCCATCTCTTCGACATCGTGACCCCGGACGGGCAGGGCTACCGGGAAAGTGCCGTCTATGGCGCCGGAGCGGATGTCGTCACCGCCAGGGTGAAGGACACACGGATCGGGCTTGCCATCTGCTACGACGTGCGCTTCCCCGAGCTGTTCCTGGCCCTCCGCCGCGCCGGCGCGGAGGTGATAATGCTCCCCGCCGCCTTTACCATGCAGACCGGCAAGGATCACTGGGAGGTGCTGATCCGCGCCCGCGCCATCGAATCCCAGTGCTATCTCGCCGCCCCGGCCTGCATCGGCAAGCACGTCGACGGCTCGGGCGAGGCCCGCTTCACCTACGGCCATTCGCTGATCTGCGATCCCTGGGGCCATGTAGTGGCCCGCGCCTCGGACGGAATCGGCTTCGCCTCCGCCCGCGTCGATCCGGCGCTGATTGAGAGGGTGCGGCGCGACATGCCCGTGCTGCAGCACCGGAAGCTCGTTTGACCGCGATCCATTTCGCCGCCGCGGCCACCACCACGGCCGCCGCCGCCCGCTCGCGCCTTATCGAGCTTTATGGGGACACGCCGCCGGAACTGGCGGAGATCATCGTCGCTTTGGGTGGTGATGGGCTGATGCTGGAGACCATCCACAGCCACCTGAAGCTCGGCCTGCCGGTCTATGGGATGAATTGCGGCTCGGTCGGCTTCCTGATGAACGACTACGCGGAGACCGATCTGCCCGCCCGCATCGCCCGCGCCCAGAGCAACGATCTGCATCCGCTGCGGATGCGCGCTGCCACCCGTGGCGGCGTGGTGGAGGAGGCGCTGGCCTTCAACGAGGTCAGCCTGCTGCGCGAGCTGCGCCAGGCGGCAAAGATCAGGATCACCGTGGATGGCACGGTGCGCCTGCCGGAACTCATCTGCGACGGGGTGTTGATCGCAACCCCCGCCGGCTCCACTGCTTACAATCTCTCGGCGCATGGACCGATTGTCCCGCTTTCCGCCAACCTGTTCCCGCTGACGCCGATCTCCGCCTTTCGCCCCCGGCGCTGGCGCGGCGCGCTGCTGCCTTCCTCCTCCCAGGTGCTGTTCGAGGTGCTGGAGGTGGAGAAGCGCCCGGTTGCCGCCGTGGCGGATTTCACCGAGGTGAGGGACGTGATCTCGGTTTCGGCCTGCGAGGATCACGGAGTGACGGCGCACATCCTCTCCGACCCCGACCGCCCGCTTTCCGAGCGGATCATCACCGAGCAATTCACCGTCTGAGGCTCCGCTCTGTCGGGATAAACCGGTCGTTTCATTTCAGACTATTTCACGTCCTATCGATTCTGTAATCATAATTTAAGTGGAACGAAGCCGCGCCGATCCGTAGGTGAACAGGCATGGGCACGAACGCCTTCCAGTTTCGACAGGAGAATTCATGAAGAGATATCTGCTGCCGTCCTTCGCGGCGCTCGCGCTGGCCACCGGCGTGGCCATGGCGCAGAATTCCTATCAGTCCACCACCACGACCACCACCACCGCCGTCGCACCTCCGGCCGCGGCACCCGCGCCCGTGGTCCCGCCGCCCCCAGGCACGCTGAGCAGCACGCGGGTCACCCGCACCGATAACGGCATGGGCACCACCACCTATTCGCGCAAGACGACCTACGGCAACGGAACCGCCTCGGCATCCGAAAGCACGCGCACCACGGTGACGCAGCCGCCGCCGGTCGCGGTGCAGACGGAAAAGCGCACGACGACCACGACCACCTCGTCCGACTGAGCGGACGAGCCAACGAGAACAGAACAGGAGACTATCAATGCGTGACTGCAGATTGCGGCTTGCTCTCATCGCCGGGCTGGCGGTGCTGGGCGGCACCCTGGCCGGCTGCTCCGACAACCCGCCGACCACCACGACGACCACGACGGAGGAAACCACCACCAAGCCGGTTCTCACTGCTCCGGCTCCCGCCCCGATGGTGGCGCCAAGCGCTCCCTCGGCCGTAACGACCACCACCACTCATTCCGAGACCCAGCAGGTCAATCAATAACCGCTGCGAAGCGTCTCCCGCCGGGCAATGGTTCCCGGCGGGATGGCCTCTACTTCAGCAGATGCGCGATGGCGTCCCGCTCTTCCTTCAGTTCGTTCAGCGTCAACTCGAAGCGCGAACGCGAGAACTCGTCGAGCGGCAGGTTCTGAATCCGGGTGACGCGCCCCGCTTCCGCCGTCACCGGTACGCCGAACATGATCCCTTCCGGCACGCGGTAGCTCCCGTCCGAGGCGATGGCCATCGACACCCAGCGCCCTCGCGAGCCGATCACCCAGTCCCGCATCTGGTCGATCGCCGCATTCGCCGCCGAGGCTGCCGAGGAGGCGCCCCGCGCCTCGATCACCGCCGCCCCGCGCTTGCCCACGGTGGGGATGAACACGTCCCGGTTCCAGGCCTCGTCATTGATGATCTCGGCGAGCTTGCGCCCGTTCGCCTCGGCGAAGCGGTAGTCGGGATACATGGTGGGGGAATGATTGCCCCAGACCACCATCTTGCCGATGGAGCCGACCTCTACCCCCGCCTTTGAGGCGAGCATGGAAACCGCCCGGTTGTGGTCCAGCCGGATCATCGCCGAAAAGCAGTCCGGCGACAGGTCGGGCGCGGATTTCATCGCGATATAGGCATTGGTGTTGGCCGGATTGCCGACCACCAGGATGTGCGCATCCCGCTTCGCCGCCTCGTTCAGCGCCCGCCCCTGGACAGTGAAAATCTCCGCGTTTGCCCCGAGCAGGTCCTTACGCTCCATGCCCTTGCCGCGCGGCCGCGCGCCGACCAGGAAGCCGAGATCGATGTCGCGAAAGGCGGCTTTCGGATCGTCCGTCGCCATCATGCCGGCGAGCAGCGGGAAGGCACAATCCTCCAGCTCCATCATCACCCCCTTCAGCGCCCCCTGCATCTGCGGCAGGTCGAGCAGGTGCAGGATGACCGGCTGGTCCGGGCCGAGCAGGCTGCCGCTGGCGATCCTGAAGATCAGCGCATAGGCGATTTGGCCGGCAGCGCCGGTAACGGCAATACGCAAGGGGGATTTGGCCATGGGCGTGCTCCTGAATGACGGGGCAACGACTATGACCGGCCCGGCTTCCGGTCAAGCCGCATCCTGTGGCAAGCTCGGCTCATGAAAACGCCCGACGAGGCCAGCCTGCGCGAAGCCGCCCTGGCGCATCTGAGCCGATTCGCCGCCACCGAGGCGAGCCTGGCGCGGGTTCTTTACCGGCGGGTGGACCGCTGGGCGCGGCAGGCCGAGGCCGCCGGGCAGGAGCCGGAATTCATCCAGACGGTTGCGCGGAGCGCCAAGGCGGCGATTCCCAAAGTGATCGCGGCGGCGCGGGGGCTGGGCGCGGTGGACGATGCCGCCTTCGCGGCCAGCCGGGCCCGCCGCCTCACCCGCGCCGGCAAATCACGCCGCGCGGCGCTCGCCCATCTCGCCGCCAAGGGGGTCGATCCCGAACTCGCCGCCGAAACCCTGCCGGAGGATGCCGGGCGCGATCTCGCCGCCGCCTGCGCCTATCTCAAGCGCCGCCGCCTGCCGCCATTCGCCGAAGCGGATGAGGCGGCGAGGATGAAGGCGCTCGCCTCGCTCGCCAGGGCGGGCTACAGCCGGGATGTGGCCGAGCGCGCGCTCGATCTGGATGGCGAGGCGGCGGAAAGCCTGCTGCTGCGGCTGCGGCAACCGGGACCCTGAATCCCGCTTGGCTGGATTAACCAGGCTTTAACCCGAATATGCTGAATCCTGTTGCGCCGCCCAGCGCACGGAACCCGGATGCATATTCGCCCCGTCAAATCGCTCAGCCTGGCCTGGCTCCGTTTCTGCCGCTGCTTTCCGCCGGCGAAACGGGGGATGCGGCGTCTCGCCTCGCGCCGGGCCGCAGTAGCGCTGATTGTCGCGCTGGCGGCGCCGGTTCTGATCGGCGCCACCGCGCTGGGCACGGACGTGGCCTATTGGTACGGCAGCCGGGAGGCGCTGCAGACCGCTGTCGATGCCGCCGCCTTCTCCGCCGCGCATTTCGCCAATGTGAACGCCTCGCCGCAGGTGATCGAGGCCATCGCGGTGCTGGCGGCGAACGAGGCGGCAAACAACCAGTTTCCCGGCACCAGCCAGTGCCCTACCAATCTGGGGCCGATGAGTCTGAGTGCTGTCAATTCAAGCGCATGTGAGTTCAACCCTCGGAATCTGACCGCGACCATCACTTTCACCTCGGCTTCCGGCTTGGGCTGTTACAAGGATGGCAACGGAAATGGCAAAGGGGAGACGAAATGCCCTGGTAATCCCGCTTACGATCCTGCCAAGGCCGCAAAGGACTCGGCCAGCGCCAGCCCGGCCTCTACGAGCTATGCAGTCCTGGTGACGGCGACCGTGCCGCAGCCGATCTTCTTCTCCGGTTTCATGAACAAGACGACGCCGGGCGGCTTCCAGCCGAAGATCCAGCAGCAAGCCCAGGCCATGCTGCGGATCAACTATACGCCGCCGCCGAACAATACCTGCGTCACCAGCGCCGGCAATACCGGGGTTTCGGTCGGAGGAGCCTCCACCGGCCTCGGTAGCTTCCATGTCGGCGGCGTCAGCTACGGAGCCTGCGGCAATGCCGATCTCCAGTTGACGCAGAACCAGATGAACCGGGGCTATAGCGGCTATCTCAACAAGACCGCGTTTCACCTGAGCGACAATGGCGGCCAGCTTCCCGCCTCGAATCCCGAGGGTATCCCCGGCACGGCGCCGAGCTGCAGCAATCTCTACAATCCGGCCAATCCCACCATTAATGCGGGCGATCCGAGTTCCACCACGAATAACGGCATGACCGTCTATTTCGGCCCGACCAACTCGACCAGCAGCCCCTATGCCTTCACTCCGATCCTGATCGAGCCCGGCAGTTCCTTCTGCGATTCGAACAATGTCTGCACCGTGCCCGCGGGCGCCTATTGCGGCGGACTGACGGTCGATCCGGGCGTTACGGTGAATTTCGTCGCCAATGACGGGTCGGAAAATTTCCTGATCCTGGATGGTAATCTGGTGGTGCCGAGCAGTGGCGCCGGATATGGCTCCGCCAACGATCCCAACGCCACCTTCCTGTTCGGGGGTTCATCGGTGGGATCGCTGCTGCAGAACACGCAGACGGCGGTCTATCCCGGGCAGATCCAGAACGGCACGCTGGTCTATACCACCACCACCACCACGGTTCTGCAGAATACCGGCTACAGCGCCTCGGAGGATCAGATCTGCCCCGGCGGCGTCGTGCCCACGGGCATCACCCCGAGCGGCACGCCGACCTGCCCGGCGGTGACGCAGACCACGGTGGGCGGCCAGACCAATACGGCTACGAGCACGACGCAGACGGTCCAGGGCCAGACGACTGCGGCCTATTACAACAATGTCGGCTCCACCCCCTTCGCACAGGTGGATACCTATGTCACCAAGATCACCTTCAAGAACGGCGTTCCCGTCTATTCCCAGGCAAGCGAGACGACGAGCAGCGGCTATTACAACTCCGAAACCGCGACGTTCGACCTGACGCAGACGGGCGGCCAGATCGGGCTGAGCGTCAACGGGTCGATTGGCGGCAACACGAGCGCCACTTCCGATGCCGCGAGCAATGACTGCCAGGCCAGCGATGCCAATAATCTCTATTCATCTCAGACGCCCGCGAGTGACGGCTACAGCTTCAGCGGCAGTGCCGGAAAGGGCTATACGCAGCAGACGGACACGATCAATATCTGCGGCACCGGGCCGCAACTGGTCGCCAACCCGAACGGCGCCGAAATTATCGCCTCCGGCACCCTGACCCAGCATGTCTATCTGACGAATTAGCCCTGGCCGCCTCCCGGCACCCAGAGCACATCGGCCTGCCCCTTTTCGTTCAGCACCCGCGACAGCACGAAAAGCAGGTCCGACATACGGTTCAGGACCCGCAGGATCTCGGGATTGACCGTCTCCTCGGCGGTCAGCGCCACCACCTCGCGCTCGGCCCGGCGAATGATGGTGCGTGCGACATGGGCATGGCAGGCGGCGAGCTTGCCGCCCGGCAGGATGAAGCTTCGCAGCGGCGCCAGATCGGCATTGAAGGATGCGAGGCTTTCCTCCAGCCATAGCGAATAGGCCTCGGTGACCCGCAACCGCTGCCCGCCTTCTCCGGGAACCGCCAGATCGGCGCCCAGATCGAACAGATCGTTCTGCATCCGCGCCAGCACCGGATCGACGCGCGGATCGGCGGGGCCGGCTGCCCGCAGCAGCCCGATCGCCGCATTGGCTTCATCCAGGGCGCCGAGGCAGGCGATGCGGCGCGCATCCTTGCGCAGCCGGGTGCCGTCGCCGAGCGAGGTCTCCCCGCCATCGCCGCCGCGCGTGATGATCCGGTCCAGCTTCACCATCATCCTTCTCCTAAAGTACCAGCACGCCGTGATGCTTCGCCTTGCCATCCGGCTCGACATGGATGGTGATGATCACCCCCGGCATCTCCGCCTT
>DASTAF010000405.1:0-3439 GCA_035713005.1 Acetobacteraceae bacterium | reverse complement strand
CGCCGAATGGCCCAGCATGTCGTTGATGCCCTTGAAGCCGTCCATGTCCAGGTAGAGAACGGCGACGCCGCTGCCCCGGCGGATGCGCGGCAGCACATGCTCCATGTGCTCGCGGAACATGAACCGGTTGGCGAGGCCGGTAAGCGGGTCACGCTGCGTCAGCTCGGCCGCCCGCTGCCGCTCCCGGTCGAGTTCGCGGGTGCGTTCCTCAACCTGCCGTTCCAGCGAAGCGTTCAGCTTCGCCATGTTCCGGTTCAGGTCGTGGAGTTCCAGGCCCTTGATCTCGAGCAGGCGCTCCACTTCCTGACGCGCGCGGGTTTCCCGGGCAAGATGGCGTTCCAGCCGCCTTATCCGTTCCCGCGCGCCGCTCTCGACCTGCGAGTGAGGCATGCTAGCTCGGGACGCCGATGCGGGGGCAGGCCCCGTCGCGGAGAAACCCATGCCGGGCAGCGACATGGACGAAGAATTGGGCGGACACGTTTCCCTTCACGATCATACTCCGGCGCTACATATTCATTATTCCCGATCCACATGAAAATTTGGTAAACTTGGTGATGCGGAAAAGTCACTAGGGTAGAAATCATGCCGTTTCGGCCTTCTGCCGAGGCGGCGGGTGAAGGATCGGACAGGCGCGGTTGAATCGGCCGCTCCAGGCGCCATCATCTGAGGCTGTCGCCAGCAGCCTGGAAGAAAATCTCCGAATGTCAGCCGATGCCAAGAATTCCCGCTCCACCACCGCGCCCGCCGGCGGCTGGGGGGCGCTGAACGCCGTCGAGACCCATCTCAAGAAGCAGGACATCCTGGTCCGCGGCAACCGCCTGTTGCTGTCGATGAACAAGCCGGGCGGGTTCGACTGCCCGAGCTGCGCCTGGCCCGACCCGCGCAAGCCCCACGCCTTCGAATATTGCGAGAACGGAGCTAAGGCCGTCGCCTGGGAGGCTACCCGCAAGCGCGCCGATCCCGCCTTTTTCGCCGCCCACACGGTGACGGAGCTGCGCGGCTGGACCGATCACGAGCTGGAGGATACCGGGCGGCTGACCGAGCCGATGCGCTACAATCCCGCCGCCGATAAATACGAGCCGGTTTCCTGGGAGGATGCGTTCCGCGAGATCGGCACGGCCCTGCGCGCGCTCGATCCGAAGCGCGTCGAGCTCTACACCTCCGGCCGCGCCTCCAATGAATCGGCCTTCCTCTACCAGCTTTTCGGGCGGCTGCTGCACACCAACAACTTCCCCGACTGCTCGAACATGTGCCACGAGACCACCACCGTCGCCCTGCCGGAGAGCATCGGCGTCGGCAAGGGCACCACCGACCTCGACGATCTGGAATGCTGCGACGCCATCTTCATCTTCGGCCAGAATCCGGGAACCAACAGCCCGCGCATGATGGGCTATCTGCATGACATGGCGCGCCGGGGCGTGCCGATCATCACCTTCAACCCGCTGAAGGAGCGCGCCCTGGTCTCCTTCGCCAATCCGCAGAGCGCGGTGGAGATGCTGACGCGCTCGGGGCAGAAGATCAGTTCGCAATATCATCAGGTGCGAACGGGCGGGGACATCGCCGCCGTCCAAGGCATCTGCAAGGCCGTCATCGCCGCGGATGACGAGGCGCGCGCCGCCGGCGGAGCACGGAAGATCGACACCGCCTTCATCGAGCAGCACACCCATGGCTTCGAGACCTTCGCCGATTACGTGCGGGCGATGCCCTGGGAGCGGCTGGAGCATTTCAGCGGGCTGAGCCGTGCCGACATGGAGGCGGCGGCCAATGTCTACATGGCCTCCGAGCGGGTGATCGCCTGCTGGGGCATGGGCATCACCCAGCACCGGCGCGGCGGCGATTCCATGCAGCAGATCGTCAACATGCTGCTGCTGCGCGGCAATATCGGCAGGAAAGGCGCCGGCGCCTGCCCCATCCGCGGCCATTCCAACGTGCAAGGCGACCGCACGGTGGGCATCTATCAGAAACCCAAGGAGCCCTTCCTCAAAAAGCTTGGCGAGGCGTTCTCCTTCGACCCGCCGCGCGATCCGGGCGATGATGTCGCGGAATGCTGCGAGGCGATCCTGCGCGAGGATGTGGATGCCTTCATCGCCCTGGGCGGCAATTTCTTCCGCGCCATTCCCGACATCGACCGGGTGGGGGCGATGGTGCCGAAGCTGAAGCTCACCGTCTATGTCGCGACCAAGCCGAACCGCAGCCATCTCACCCACGGCCAGGCCTCCTATCTCCTGCCCTGCCTCGGGCGCACGGAGCGCGACATCCAGAACGGCAGGCAGCAGACCATCACGGTCGAGGATTCCTTCTCGATGGTGCATGGCTCGACCGGGCTGATCGCCCCGGCGAGCGAGCAGCTCAAATCCGAGGTCGCCATTGTCGCCGGACTCGCCAAGGCCACGGTGCCGGAGCGCGGCAAGGTGGACTGGGACGCGATGGTGGCCGACTACGCGCTGATCCGCGACAAGATCGAGGCGGTGCTGCCGGAGCAGTTCCAGGACTACAACCGCCGCATCCAGGAGCCGGGCGGCTTCCGCCTGCCCAATGGTGCCCGCGAGCGCAAATGGGACACGCCGACCGGCAAGGCGAATTTCATGTTCAAGGAAGGGTTGCTTGACGAGGATGACGACTCTCCCGATTCGCCGCACCTGCAATTGATGACGCTGCGCAGCCACGACCAGTTCAACACCACGGTCTATTCGAACAACGACCGCTATCGCGGCATCTTCAACGAGCGGATGGTGGTGTTCATGAACCAGGGGGACATCGACGCGCTCGGCCTGCACGAGGGCGCGATGATCGAGTTCACCGCCGTCACGGGCGATGGGATCGACCGGCGGGTGAGCGGCTTCCGCGTCGTCGCCTTCGACATCCCGCCCGGCTGCTGCGCCGCCTATTATCCCGAAACCAACGGGCTGCTGGCCCTGTCGCATCGCGACGAGCGCAGCAACACTCCCGCCGCCAAATCCGTGCCGGTGCGGATTACCGCCGTCCAGCCCGGCGAGCCGGTGAGCAGCGAGCTCGATGTCGCCGAGCACGGCCGGCACCGGCAGGAGGATCCTGTCACCGTCCCTCTTGCCTGAACCGGGGGCGGCGTTAAGGCTTCGACCTGCTGGAAAGGCCGAAGCCGCAGTCCCGGGGCAAAAGCTTCCACCATCTGCCGGATGCCGCATCCTCTCCCGGGTAGGCCGCATCACTCTTGAGTCTTCCGCCGCGCGGACGCACCATGGCCGAAACCGATGGAGGAAACCATGCAAGCCTGGGCTGTCACCGAACCGGCAACGCCGCTGCAGCAGATCACCCTGCTCACTCCCGAGCCGCAGGGCACCGAGATATTGCTGGAAGTCACCCATTGCGGCGTCTGCCATTCGGACCTCCATCTCTGGGAAGGCTATTACGATCTCGGCAGCGCCGGAAAATTCGACATGGCGGCGCGCGGCATCTCCCT
>DASTAF010000404.1:0-2516 GCA_035713005.1 Acetobacteraceae bacterium | reverse complement strand
GAAACGCTCATCGTCAACGAGATCGACCCGCGCATGACGCCGAAGCTGGACCGCACCCAGATCTTCCGCGCCCTTTCCAACCTGATGCGCAACGCGGCGGAGGCGCAGGCCAGCCGGATCACCGTCAGCGCCGCCGCCTCGCCCAGGTTCATCACGCTGAAAATCGCCGATAACGGCCCCGGCCTGCCGGAATCCGCCCAGGCCAACCTGTTCAGGCCCTTCATCGGCTCCGGAAGGCGCGGCGGCACCGGGCTCGGCCTCGCCATCGCCCGCGACCTGGTCCGCGCCCATGGGGGAGAGCTCGATCTGGTATCGAGCGGGCCGGAGGGAACCGTGTTCCGCATGACGCTGCCCGCCGAGCAGCCGCCGGATGTTCCCGGCTAACCCCTGGCGGTGACGATCAGCACCGTGGCCGGCAGGCGCAGCGGGACCGAGGTATCGTATTTCGTGAAGGCCTCGCGGATCTCCCGCCGGATCGCCTCCCGGCTCTGCGCATCCGCCGCCTTCTCGTCGAGGAGCGCGCCGGCCGGCCCCATGAAGCAGGCGATGTCGGCGGCATCGTCGAGGCTGCCGTCCAGCACCGGAACCGCCTCGGCCGCGACGCCGATCCCGGCGAAGCCGGCGGCGGAGAGAATCTCCCGCACGTAATCCGCATCCGAGAAGGCCAGGGGTCCCGGCGCGCGCGGAGGCTTCGGCTTGGCGGGGCCGAGACGCCGCTCCGCGATCTCCAGCGGAATCCGCCAGTGCGGGTTATCGGCGAGCGGCGCCCAGCAGGCGAAGCAGAGCCTGCCTTCCGGCTTCAGCATCCGCCGCAGGTTGCTGAAGGCGGCAACCGGATCGGCGAAGAACATCACGCCGAAGCGCGAGACGATGAGGTCGAAGCGCCGGGGCAGCCGCGCCGCCGCGACGTCTTCCTGAACGAGATCGATGTTGTCCCGCTCCACGATGCGCTTCCTCGCCATTTCCAGCATCGGCGCCGAGACGTCGATCCCGGTGGCATGCCCGGCGGGGCCGACCAGCGCGGCGACCGGCAGCGTGGTCGAGCCGGTGCCGCAGCCGACATCCAGCACCGCCTCGCCGGGAAGCGGCGCCGCCCGCTCGATCAGCAGCCGGTTGACCGCCTCCAGCCGCGCTTCCATCGCCTGGCCGAGCCGTATCCATTTCGGCCCGGCCACCTCGTTCCAGTATTCGATCTGCTTCTCGTTTCCCGACATTTTTACCCTTCCTCTTTCTCGCCCGGCGGCAGCCAGCCGCGTTCCCGCACGATCTCGCCGATCCGGCGCGCCGCCTCCGGCATGGAGACGCCCTCCCGCTGCCAGGAAGCCCGCATGGCGCCGATCTCGCCCACCCGTTCCTGCCATTCCGGACCGAACTCCGCCTCCAGCCTCCGCCGGATCAGCCCGGCGAGGCCGGGCGCCCGGCCATTGGTGGAGATGGTGAGCAGCAGATCGCCCCGCCTCACCTCGGCGACCGCATGGAAGTCGCAGAAGCGGGGCCGGTCCTCCAGATTGACCAGCACCTTCGCCGCCCGCGCGGCGGTGGCGAGCGCCTCGCCCTCCGCCTCGGCGAGCCCCACGATCCACAGCACGTCCAGCGCCGCCATCGCCTCCCCATCCGGCAGGAATCGCCGCAGCCCCTGGCCCGCCCCGGCAATCGCCGCATCGTCGGGCTGATCGTTGAACCAGAGCGCGTCCTCGGCCCCGCCCGCGCGCAGGGCGCGGTAGCGGCGCCGCGCCAGCGGCCCGCGGCCCGCCACCGCCAGACGCGAAAACCGGGGATCGAGCGCAATCGGTATCATTCAGTCCTCCTGCCGGTCCGTTAGCCTGTTAGCGCCGTTAGCCAATGCCCCGGAGCCTCGCCCGTTTCTCTTGACGCCGGAATGGTTTCGGAAATATTTGAGCCGCCACTACCAAGAAAGAGCCTGAAATGCCCCACCCGCGAAAGAATTTTTCGCTGCTGCTCCCGCTTTCTTTTTCCCTTATGCTTGGATTGGGCGCGACGGCCGGAATCGCCCAGGCCCAGAATGCCGCCCCTGACCAGAATACTGCTCCCGGCACGATGAGCGCCCCGGCGCATCCGAAGCATGAGAGGTTCTCCCACAAGAAAGCCCGCCATGTCAGGTCCGCCCGGCTCGGCAACAAGCTGAAGGGCGAGGAATTCAAGAGCGAAGCCGCCGCCAAGGCGCATTGCCCGACGCAGACGGTGGTATGGGTCAATACCCATGGCCGGGTCTTCCATATGCCGCGCTCGAAATATTACGGCAAGACGCGTTACGGCGCCTATGCCTGCGAGAAGACCGCCGAGGCCGCCGGCTTCCACGCCTCCAAATACTGATGGATCTTCGTCCCGGTGCCTCTCCGCGGGGCATCGGGACAGTCTCATGAGGCGCGGAACGCCTCGCGCGGGTAACCCTGGACGAAGAGCAGCGCGGCGAGATCCGCGTGCCTCACCTGCAGCCTCGCTTCCGCGGCCACCACCGGCCTGGCGTGATAGGCGACGCCGAATCCCGCCTCCCT
>DASTAF010000403.1:0-4679 GCA_035713005.1 Acetobacteraceae bacterium | reverse complement strand
GCCGGAACCGCATACCAGCGCCGCCGCACAGGCACGCATCGTCGCCCATGCGCTGCCTTATCTGCGCCGCTATGCCGGTGCCACGATCGTGGTGAAATATGGCGGCCATGCGATGGGGGAGGACAGCCTCGCCGAGGAGTTTGGCCGGGACATCGCCCTGCTCAAGCAGGTCGGCATCAATCCGGTCGTGGTGCATGGCGGCGGGCCGCAGATCAACGCCATGCTGAAGCGCCTCGCCATCCAGTCCACCTTCGTCGAGGGGCTGCGGGTGACGGACGGGGCCATGGTCGAGGTGGTGGAGATGGTGCTGGCGGGGACCGTCAATAAGATGGTCGCCGGGCTGATCAACAAGGCAGGCGCCCTGGCGGTGGGCATCTGCGGCAAGGATGGCGGGCTGATCCGCGCCAGGAAGCTCACCCGCACCGTCCGCGCGCCGGACAGCAAGATCGAGCAGGTGCTCGATCTGGGCTTCGTGGGCGAGCCGGAGCATGTGGATGTGCGGGTGATCCATGCGCTGACCGGCGCCGGGCTGATCCCGGTGATAGCGCCCGTGGGCATCGGCGCGGATGGCGCGACCTATAACATCAACGCCGATACGGTGGCGGGCGCCATCGCCGGCGCGCTGAACGCGACGCGGCTGCTGATGCTGACCGATGTGCCCGGCGTGCTGGACCGGGAGGGCAGGCTGATCGCCGATCTTTCGGTATCAGAGAGCGAGGCGATGCGGGCGGAGGGCGTCATCTCCGGCGGCATGATCCCGAAGGTGGAAACCTGCGCCGCGGCGGTGCGCGAGGGGGTGAAGGGCGCCACCATCCTCGATGGCAGGGTGCCACATGCCTGCCTGCTGGAACTGTTCACCGAGGGCGGAATCGGGACGATGATTCACGCCTGATCCGCGTCAGGGCCGCGCTTTCATGAAAGCCCCGGAAGCGCCGTCCAGCAGCTCGGCAAGATGGGCAGTCAGCTCGGTCTGCCGGAACGGCTTGGCCAGGCGCGGCAGGCCGCCGGCCTCGCGGTCGCTGAGCGTGGCGTAGCCGGTGATCATCAGCACCGGCAGCGCCGGCCGCAGCCCCCGCAATTCGCGCGCGAGCTGGGCACCCGTCATGCCCGGCATCAGGTAATCCGTCACCACCGCGTCCGGCACCAGCCCCTCCCGGACCAGTTCGAGCGCCTGGACCGCCGATTCCGCCTCGATGACGGCATAGCCGGCATCGGTCAGCATGTCCGCCGTTCCCCTCCGCACCAGCTCCTCGTCATCCACCAGCAGCACCGTCGCCGCCCGGATGCCGGGGCGGGCGATCCCTCCATCCACGTCCTTCCGTAGAACCACCGCCGCCTCGTCCGCCACCGGCAGCCAGAAGATCGCGGTGGTTCCCTGGCCCGGCGCGCTTTCGAGGGCGAAATCACCGCCCGATTGCGCGGCAAGCCCATGCACCATGGAAAGGCCCAGCCCGGTGCCCCGGCCGATGCCCTTGGTGGTGAAGAAGGGTTCTACCGCCCGTCTCAGCGTCTCCGCGTCCATGCCGATGCCCTCATCCTGGACCGAGACGCGGACATAGCGGCCCGGCGCCAGCTTCGAATGCCGCGTCAGCTCCTCTTCCCGGGCGGCGATCGTCAGCGCGCCGCCATCGGGCATCGCGTCCCGCGCGTTGACGGCCAGGTTCAGCAGCGCGAGCTCGAACTGGTTCGGATCGACCCTGGCGGGCGGCAGATCGCCGGCAATGTCCAGCACCAGCCTGACGCGCGGCCCCAGCGAGCGGGAGACGAGATCGGCCAGGCTCTCGATCAGCGCGGGGACATCCACCGGCCGCGCCTCCAGATGCTGCCGCCGGGCGAAGGCCAGCAGCCGCTGGATCAGCGTCCGCGCCCGGTCCGCCGCCTGCAGCGCCCCGGCGGTGAGGCGCTGCGCGCGCTCGTCCTTGCCGTCGAGCCTGCGGCGGAGCATGTCCAGCGTGCCCACGATCGGCGTCAGCAGATTGTTGAAATCGTGCGCGACGCCGCCGGTGAGTTGGCCGATCGTCTCCATCTTCTGCATCTGGGCCACCTGCTCCTCGGCGGTTTTTCTCTCGGTGAGGTCGATGGCTTCGGGGACGATGCCGATGATGCCGCCGGAGGCGTTGCGCACCGGCCGCATCGAGAAATCGAACACGCGCGGCCCGCCCCGAAGGCTGACATGAATCTCCTGCCGGAAGGTCTGGCCGGAGGCCGCCAGCCGAACAGCGGCCTTCATCGCCTCCGCCATGCCGGGGGTTGATGAGAACCAGGGCGTCTCCCAGAACGGCCTGCCCACCACATCCTCCCGCCGGGCGCCGATGCCCTCGATGCTGGTGCGGTTGGCGTCCATCACCGTGCCATCCGGGCTCAGATATCCCTGATACTGATAGCTCGTCTCGAAGATCGAGCGGATACGGGCTTCCGCCTCGGCCAGACGCGCCTGGGCGCGGAGCCTCTCCGTCACGTCATAGACGAACTGATAGGCGCCGATCAACTTGCCGTCCTTGTCGCGCAGCGTGCTGAACTTCACCTCGTAGTAGCGCCGGTCGAGGCTCGGATCGCCGAACTCGTCGATCGCGGTGAAGGTCTCGCCGGCTAGCGCCCGGCTCCAGACCGCCTTCACCGCCGCCTGGTGCTCGGGTTGATCGGCGAGAAGATCGAGCATCGAATCCCCCACCCGCGGGCGGATGCCGAAGATGCGCTCGAACTCATCGGCGCTCGCCCTGTTGATCGCAAGATAACGATAATCGGGATCGACGATCTGGACGAAGGCATCGGTGGATTCGACCACGTCGGCCAGTATCTTGCGCCCGGCGAGCGCCTCGGCGACCCGGGCTTCCAGCCTTTCCTCCGCCTGCCGCTCCTCCGTGCGGTCCCGCAGGATCTTGAGGAAGCCGAGCGATTGGCCGTCATCGCGCTTGAGCGGCATCATCAGCCCGCTCGCCCAGAAGCGGGAGCCGTCCTTGCGCAGATGCCATCTTTCATTCTCGGCCTGCCCCCGATGCATCGCGAGGCGCCTTTCATATTCGGGTTTGCCCTCCGCGCGGTCCTCCGGAACGAAAAGCAGGTTCACCGAAGCCCCCAGCATCTCGGCCTCCGACCATCCGGTCAGATTCTGCGCCCCCGGATTCCACAGCGTCACGATGCCATCGAGGTCGGTGGTGATGATGGCGTAATCAGCAGCGCTCTCCAGGATCAGGCGGAGCCGGGCGCTCGTCTCGCGCAGGTCGTCATCGGCGCGCTTGCGTTCGGTGACATCCGATCCTTCCACGAAAATGCCGGTCACGGTGCCGGCGGCGTCAGTGATCGGCTGATAGACGAAATCCAGGAAGGCCTCTTCCAGCGGGCCGCCCGGAACGCGCTGCAGCAACACCCGGATTTCACGGCCGACAAATGTTTCGCCGGTGCGATAGACCTTTTCCAGCAGTTCGAGGAAACCCTGGCCCTCGATTTCCGGCAGCGCCTCGCGCACCGGCTTGCCGAGCACGTCGCGATGGCCGATGAGCCGCAGATAGGCGGGATTCGCCAGTTCGAAGACATAATCCGGCCCGCGTAGCATTGCCATGATTCCCGGCGCCTGCTCGAACATCTGCCGCAGGCGCTCCCGCTCGGCGCCGATCCGCCGCTCGGCCAGCACCCGCTCGGTCGTTTCGACCACGATGGCCATCACCCCAGCGGGCCTGCCCATCTCGTCCAGGATCGGCGAATAATCGAGATTCATCCAGACCTGCTCGGGCCGCCCGTGGCGGTAGAGCGTCAGCTCCTGGTCGCGATAGGCGAGGGTGCCGCCGGCCAGCCCCACCTTCATCACATTGTCGTTGAAATCGGCCACTTCGGGCCAGCCCTCGCGCACCTTGGAGCCGAGCAGGCGCGGATGCCGCCCCCCGGCGAAGCCGGAATAGGCGTCGTTGTAGATCATCACGCCGTCTTCTCCCCAGAGCATGACGATCGGCACAGGCGAGAGGAGTACCATCCCGACGGCGGTCCTGAGGCTCTGCGGCCAGGCCGCGATGGGTCCGAGCGGGGTCGATTCCCAGGGGAAGGCGCGCACCAGCCCGCCCATCTCGCCGCCGCCCGCGAGGAAGGGATGGCTGGAACCATCGGCCTGGATGTCGGTCATGTTCATCCTTTCGGTAACGGCCGCCGAGCCGCCAGGGAGTGCCGGCGACCGATACGCCATCCTGGCGGTTTCGTCATGCCGAGCAGGCGGAGACTCGCGGCGGGCACCTTTCCACGGACGGGGTTTGCCGTCACCATTGCGCCGCAGAACGGAATCAGGAGCCGTCATGAACGAAGCGCCCAACGGACCCGGAATCGCCCCGCACTGGACATCGAGCGCCAAGGCGGGCGTCGGCACCGCGCTCTCCGCCACCAGCCGGGTCTGGTTCACCATCAGCCACGGGATTCTGAACGAGATCTATTACCCTCGGGTCGATGCCGCCTGCACCCGGGATTTCGGCCTGCTGGTGAGCGATGGCGAGGCGGGCGGCTATTTCTCCGAGGAGAAGCGGGACGCCGATTCCACCATATCGCGGCTGGCCGACGGGGTGCCCGTGTTCCACCTGCACAATGTCAGCCGGGACGGCATCTACACGATCGACAAGGAGATCGTCTCCGATCCGGAGCATGACACGGTGCTGCAGCGCATCCGCCTGACCGGCCAGCCCGGCCTGCGCCTGTTCGCC
>DASTAF010000402.1:0-2531 GCA_035713005.1 Acetobacteraceae bacterium | reverse complement strand
TGACGTCGCCATGCGGGGCGGCGGCGGCTTCCGCCGGGGGTGTCAGCGTTTTCAGCAGGCTGGTGATGAACTCGCCCGCCGGGCCTTCATAGTCGAGGTCGCAATCCACCCGCTCGGCGACGCGCGCGGCGCCCAGCTCGGCGAGGCGGCCATCGATCCGCCTGCCGATTTCGCAGAAGCTGACATAGGCGGAATCGCCCAGGGAGAGGACGGCGAAGTTGACGCCTTCCAGGCGCGGCGCGCCTTCCGCCATCAGGGCGCGGTAGAAGGGAACGGCGCGCTGCGGCGGGTCGCCCTCGCCCCAGGTGGAGGCGATGACCAGCAGGTTGCCCGCATCCTTCAGCGCCGCGAGATCGGCATCGGCCACGTCCAGCACCCGGGCGGCGAAGCCGCGGCGCCCGGCCTCCTGCTTCGCCTTCGCGGCCAGCGCCTCGCTGTTGCCCGATTCGGTGGCGTAGAGGATCAGCAGCTTGGGCTTCGGCGCCGCCGGGGCGGCGGGCATGGCGGCGGGCTGCGCGCCTTGCCCGGCGGCGGCGTCCACCCCGGCCAGGAATCCCGCCAGCCAGGCGCGCTGCGTCACCGAAGTACCGGTGATCACCCGGTCCAGCGCGGTGATCTCCTCCGGCGTGAAGGGCGCGGTGCGGGGCAAAGCGAGTTTCTGTGACATTCAGGATCAGCCTTGTGCGAGATTATGCGAGGGAAGGTCGCGGGTGGTGGTTTCGTGCGCCGGGTTGCCAAGCAGCTCGGCCAGCGTGACCGTCTGGCCGATGATGATCAGCGTCGCGGCATGGGGCAAAGCGAGCGCCGCCGCTTCCGCATCCGCGAGCCGGGCGCGGACGATGCGGGCGCGGGGCGTGGTGGCGTCGAGCAGGAAGGCGAGCGGCTCGTCCGGCGAGCGCCCCGCCTCGATCAGCGAGCGGGAAATGGCGCCGATGCGCGCGCGCGCCATGTAGAGCACCAGCGTGTCGGCGGCGCGGGCGAGGGAGGCCCAGTCCGGCTCGCCGCCGGCGGGGCCGGTTTCGCCGGTGGCGAAGGCGACGCTGCGGGCGATGCCGCGATGGGTGATGGGCAGCAGATCGGCGCTGGCGCCGCCTATGCCCGCCGAGATGCCGGGGATGACCCGGAACCGGATGCCGGCGGCGGCCAGGGCGAGCACTTCCTCGCCGCCGCGGCCGAAGATGAACGGATCGCCGCCCTTCAGGCGCAGCACCCGCAGGCCCTGCCGGGCGAGCGTGATGAGCTGCTCGTTGATGGCGAGCTGCGGGGTGTGCAGGCCGCCGGCGCGCTTGCCGGAGGCGATCAGCCGCGTCGCCGCCGGGATCAGGGCGAGGATTTCCGGCGCCACCAGCGCATCGTGCAGCACCACATCGGCGCGCGTGAGCGCGTCATGGGCGGCGAGCGTCAGCAGGCCGGGATCGCCGGGGCCGGCGCCCGCGATCCAGACCGTGCCCGGCCGGAATTCGGGGAAAGCGATCATAGCGCCTCGGAAGGCTGCGCGGCGCGGCGCAGATAGGAAAGCTCGGAGCGCAGCCCGCCGGGGAATTTCGCCCGCAGCAGGGCGGGATCGGTGAGGGCGGGGTCCACGATCACCTCATCGCCCGGCTGCCAGTCCACCGGCGTGACCACCGGATGGGCGTCCGTCATCCGCAGCGCGTCCAGCGTGCGGAGGATCTCGCGGAAATTCCGCCCCACCGCGTTCGGATAGGTGAGGATCAGGCGGACGCGGTTGGACGGGTCGATCAGGAACAGGTTGCGCACCGTGCGGGTGACGGCGGCGCTGGGGTTCAGCATGTCGTAGAGATGCGAGACCGAGCGGTCCTCGTCGGCGATCAGCGGGAATTGCGGGCGGTGGCCGCCGACCGCCTCGATATCGGCGAGCCAGGCCTGGTGATGGACCAGATCGTCGACCGAAAGCCCGATCAGCTTCGCGCCGCGGGCGGCGAATTCGGGGGCGAGGCGCGCGGCCTCGCCGATCTCGGTGGTGCAGACCGGGGTGAAGTTCTGCGGATGGGCGAAGAACACCGCCCAGGCGCCGCGCTTCCAGTCGTGAAAGCGCAGCAGCCCGTGGGTCGAGAGCTGTTCGAAGTCCGGGGCGGTATCGCCGATGCGCAGGGCCATGGAATCCATCCTCCGTCGCGTGTCGCAACGCAGCATATAGGCGAGGATGGGGGTGGATGAAATAAATTTCCCCGCATGGCAGGTTTTTGGCTTCAAAAAAGCCAAATCTTCTCTAGGATGTAAAGTAAGGGGAAGGAATTTCCAAAAATCAGGGTTTCCAGGGAAGCATCACCGATGGCCGAACTCGACAACATGGACCGTTCGATTCTCCGCCTGCTGGTGCGGGACGCGGCGATGCCGCTGGCTCAGCTTGCGAAGCAGGTGGGGCTTTCCGCCACCCCGTGCTGGAAGCGCATCAGGCGCATGGAGGAGAGCGGGGTGATCACCGGGCGGGTGGTGAAGCTCGATCCGGCGCGGATCGGCGTGCCGGTTTCGGTTTTCGTCTCGGTGGAGACCGCCGATCATTCGGCGGA
>DASTAF010000401.1:0-4378 GCA_035713005.1 Acetobacteraceae bacterium | reverse complement strand
TGAATCAGTTTAACCAGCAAAATAATCTTCCCTTAGTTTCCGTAAACGGAAACCCTGGACAACACCGAATTAGTATTTTCCTGAGAAATAGACACGGTCAAGCTGTCTGTAAGATGATTATTGACGCTGGCGCTCAGGTATTACTTTACGTAGGCCTTAGAGATTACGCTGATGAAGCTGGAAATGCCATCAACATATTACGAAATTGGGTAGCCGAGCGGCTGAACGAACTGCAGCCTCTTAATCTCAATATTAATGAAGTGACTCCTGTGGCTACGCCGAACAGTCTGCAGGCACATATTCCGGGCATCGGAGGTCTCACACCCGAAAACTATATAAGTCTCGGCCGCATCGTAATAGAAGAAATGAGAGCTTTCGCGCGGCAACCGCAGGGGGTTTAGGTCCGGCTCTAGCTACTTAATTTCGCGGACCTGTCGGTGCTGGTTAACCGGCTCGATGAGGAAGCGGCGGCCGAGGGGCGCGGGTCCAGCATCCGGCCGCAATCAACCAGCACGGAGGGAGTTGGCCATTTCCACGCCCGTCTTTTACGACTGCGAGGCGTCCGACCTGGAGGGTTATCCGATCGAGATCGGATGGGCTTTCGCCGATCCCGCAACAGGGGTGGTCGCTTCCGAAAGCCATCTCATCAAGCCAGCGGAAGGCTGGCTGGTCAGGGAGAGCTGGGATCGGGCGGCGGAAAGACTGCACGGCATCACCCTTGCCCAGTTATGGCGGGATGGCCGCCCGGCGCGGGACGTCGCTCAGCGGATGAACGCGGTACTGGATGGGCGGGAACTGTTCTCCGATGCGCCGCAGGACGAGAGGTGGCTGCGGCTCCTGTTCGATGCCGCTGGCGTCGAGCCATCCTTCACGATCCGGAGGACGGACGCCAGAATTCTGATCTCGCAGGCCGCCGGGGAACGGGGGCTGGACGAGGCTGCCTTCAGCCGCGCCAAGGTCCGGGCCGCCGAAATGGCGCCCCGGCGGCACCGCGCCGAAGCCGATGCCCGCCATCTGGCGGTTCTTTGGACCATCGTCGCTCGCGGAGCTTCAGCGCCATGACTGCGCCACTGCCATTCTTGATGGGGTGATGCGCTACACCGCTTTTGCCAAAATTTTTTGCAGAAAAGCTTGACCGGGCACATTTCTTTCGACAAAAATTTTTGTCAGAAGGATTAAGGATGACCCTGGACGAGCTTGAAACCCTGACCGGTGAATCGAAACGCGGCATCCGTTATCTGATCGGCGAGGGATTCGTGCCTCGTCCTGCCGGCACCCGCGCCAGCCCCGTCTATGATACCCGGCATGTCGAAGCCATCCGGCGCATCCAGGGTCTCAAGGCCAGGGGGCTCAAGCCGGCCCAGATCAAGATGCTGCCGGAATACCGGGAAGATGGTCCGCGCCACCTGATGATGATCGAGATCCGGCCAGGGCTCCTGATCGAGATCGATTTCGACAAGCTGGGCGATCTGCCGCCCACCCGCCAGCTGGGCGCGGAAATCGCCAGGGCGATCAACCAGGCCGTCGCCGAAACCAGCGCCTGTTCACCTCAGGAGACCCCGGATGCCAAGAAATCAGCCTAGCCCGGTCGCCCTCTATATCGACACGATCAAGAGGAGATACCGGGGCCGCTCGGTGCCGCTGATCGGCACCGATATCGATGTCTCCATCATCGGCGGGGTTGCCGTGGTGACCACCGAGCGCCTCTTCCGCAATGGCGAGCGCGAGACGATCGAGGCGACGATGACCTTCCCGGTTCCGGTGCACGCGGCGCTGACCAGCCTTAGCGCCGAGATCGACGGGCGGCGGGTGAAAGGGATCGCCCAGCCGCGCGTAAAGGCGAGGCAGACCTACGAGACGGCGCTTGATGCCGGCAAGACGGCGGTCCTGCATGAAGAACTGCTCCGGGGCATTCACATGGTCTCGGTCGGTCATGTGCCGTTCGGAAAGACCATCGCGGTCAGGATGGTCTGGGTGATGCCGCTGACGGCAGGCGATGACGATACCGCCGTGCTCTATATCCCGACCACGGTCGGGGACGTCTATCGCGAGCCGCCGCTGCCGGACAGCGACGCGCTGGTCCATGGCGGCTCCCGGCAGATGGCGACGATCCGGGTGCAGGCCGATGGCGGGGTGGCGCGGCTGCGGGGCACCAGGGCCGGCGGCGAAAAGGTCGCGATCGATCTCAACGCGCCGATCGAGATCGATGTCGCCGGATGGGAAGCCAGGTCGATATCAGGGCGCGCCGCCGATGGCCGCGCTGTCTCCATCGAGTTCGCCCGGCTCGACCGGATGGATAATCCGCTTGCGCTCGATCTGCTGTTCGATACCTCGCTGTCCATGTCCGGCATCGCAACCGTCGGCCCCAAGGATAGCAAATACAGCCGCGCCAAGCGGGCTCTGGCCGCCGTCGCGGCAGAGAGGTTGCGCGCCGATGACCGGATCCGGCTCTGGACCTTCAATGCCACGGCAAATTTCGAGGGCAAGTTCAACGGTCCCGGCCTCGGCCCCGGCCTGGAGTGCATGCGCCCCCCCAATGGCGGCACCGCGATGGGTCCGGCCCTCAATGCGGCGATCGCCGCCGCGAACTGGCCGACCGATCTGCTTCTGGTGACCGATGGCAAGAGCAACGAGTTTCCCGGCGCCGCCGGAACCCTGGATGTCCAGCAATATGCGGCGGCGGGCCGGCGCATCCATGTCCTGCTGATCGGCGAGGATGCGCTGGAAGCGAATGTGGGCCATATCGCCGCGTTGACCGGCGGCCAGCTTTTCGCCACCAGCGGTGGCGCCGATCTGGAGATCATGCTGCGCAATGTCGTCAATGCCGCGCGCATGCCCGCCAGCGCCGGGATCTGGCGGGCCGGCCAGGATGACGGTGTCGAATACATGATCGGCGGCCTCCGCCTTCGCGCCAACTGGGCTGCCCCGGGCGGGACGGCAGCCGGCGAATTTCCGGCTGATGACCATGCGCGGGCGATAGGTGCCTTCGCCGCCAGCCTGAGGATTCCCCACCTGCCGGAAAACCGGGCGACCGAGCTCGCCGTGGCCGAGGGCCTGTGCGGACATCTCACCAGCCTGGTTCTGGTCGATGAAGAGGGTGAGAGCCAGGAAGGGCTGCCGATGCAGCGCAAGATCGCTCTTCCGTCGCCGCGCACCCATGGGATAGTGGATGCCAGCCTCCGATTCGCCCGTAGAACGAGCCTCCGCCATCCAAGCCCCGACGGCGCGGATACCCCGTCCGTCAGCCCCTATCGGGCGCTTGTCCGGGCGGAAGCCGCCGCTGGCGCGCCGCCGGTGGCGGATGCCGGAATCGACTGGCAATCGGACCCGGAAAGCCTGGCGAGGGGCGAGCTGGCCGGCCAGGCCGCGGAAACCACGGCGCGCGTCATGGCCTTCATCGCCTTCCTGCGGAAGCTTCCCGACCTGTCGGGCTTTGAGGAAAGCGAGATCCTGCGGGCGGTGATCTTCGCGCTGGCATACCGGGCTTCGGACGACCGGAACGCGGCCAGGATCATGCGCAGGCTCAGCATCATCGTGCAGCCGCGGCTTCTCGACAGGGTGAGGGAGTTCATACGGTAGGCCGAACCCCTCGCCGCCGGCCATCAGCGGGCGGGGCTTCCGCCCGTGCCGCAGCCTCCGGCATCATGGATGCGGTGCCCGCAACTATGCCGTTCTGCGGCTTATTCCGCTTCCGGCGGCGGCGAGCACCGCGATGATCACCGCGCCTTCCACCATGTCCTGCGCCCCTCCCGGCAGGCCCGTTATCTGCATGGTCGTGACGATGAGCACGAGCAGCACCGAGCCGAGAAGCGTGCCGAGCGGTGTCGCGCTGCCGCCGAAAATCAGCGTGCCGCCGACGACCACGGCGCCGATCGACTGCAGCAGATAGGGCTGCCCCATCCCCAGGAAGGCGCCGCCGGAATGGGCCGAAAGCAGGGCGCCATCAAGTGCGGCGAGCACGCCGCTGAGCATGAAGGCGGCAGCCGTCACCCATGCCACGCGGGCGCCGGCCAGATCGGCGGCGACGGCATTCTGCCCCACCGCCATCAACGCGCGGCCATAGCCGGTTCGCCGGATCAGCAGCGAGGCGCCGATGGTCAGCGCCGCCGCGACGATCAGGATCAGCGGCACGCCGGCCAGCCGGCGAGCGGTCAGGAAATGCAAGGCGGGGCTGACCGCGAAGGTGGTGAAGCGGTCATTCGTCAGCAGCGTCACCGTATCCAGCACGTACCCGACGGCAAGGGTCGCGATGATGGCCGGAACCCGCAGGCGCAGGATCAGCAGCGCGTTCACCCCGCCGACGATCAGGCCGATCAGGATGATCGCGGGCAGCGCGACCGCCAGCCCGGCATTGGTTCCCCCGGAAAGGATCATCGTG
>DASTAF010000400.1:0-3687 GCA_035713005.1 Acetobacteraceae bacterium | reverse complement strand
CGGGTGGTTCGGGGGCAGGTTCAGGCTGGTCGCGGCGAGGAAGCCGATGATGCTGGAGGCCACCCAGGCGATCCAGAGCGGCAGGCAGAGGCCGAGGAAATAGGCGGCGTCCCGCCCGCCCTTGCGCATGTCCGTCACCGCCATCGCCCAGGCCGGATCGACCAGCAGAGCGAGGCTCGACCAGCGCTGCCAGGGGCGCAGATGATCGAGCCAGGGCGCCAGCACCGGCCCCATCAGCGCCATCCGCAGATTGACCGCAAGGCTCGCGATGGTCGCGCCCAGGATGGGGGCGGGGTGCGACCAGTTGGCGAGTGCCACGAGCTGGCTCGCCCCGGCATAGACCAGCAGGTTCATCAGCGCGCAGTCGAGCAGGGTCAGGCCCTTCTGCTGGATGACGATGCCGACCACCAGGCCGAAGGGCGCCAGCCCGATCACCAGCGGCCATGACAGCAGCACGCCGCGGCGGAATCCGCCCATCGTGAACATGACGCGGGAGGCTGGGGCGGAATCGTCCATGGCGGATGCTTTCATGGCAGGATCGCTGCCGTGAGGCCAGAGCTTCCATTTGAGAGCCGCCATCTGAGAGCCGCCATTTGGATGAATGCCCCGACTATATTAAGCATCCGCGCGACGGCACGGGTGCATGAAGGGCGGGAATGATGGTTGCGAAACTGGACGAGGCGGCAATTCGCGCGAGGCTGGCGGAGGTTTCCGCGCAGGGCGAGCGGATCACGCCGCCGATGATCGACAGCATCGCGGTGCGGGACGGGCTGGTCCATGTCGCCCTCGCCATCCCGCGCGAGCGGGCGGCGGCGCTGGAGCCGCTGCGGCGCGAGGCCGAGGCGGCGCTGGGGCGGATTCCGGGCGTGACCAATGCCTCGGTCGTGTTCACCGCCCACCGCCAGCCCGCGCAGGCGGCGCCCCAGGCCCCGCCTCAGCCTTCGCAGATGATGCTCTCGAACGTGAAATCGGTCATCGCCGTGGCCTCCGGCAAGGGCGGGGTGGGGAAATCCACCGTCGCGGTCAATTTGGCGGCGGCGCTGGCGAAACGCGGGCTGCGGACCGGGCTGCTGGACGCCGATATCTACGGCCCCTCCCTGCCGCGCATGCTGGGGGTGAGCCGCAAGCCGCAGATGAGCGGCAACATGCTGATGCCGATCGAGGCCTGGGGGCTGCTCGCCATGTCAATCGGCTTCGTGGTGGCCGAGGAGACGGCGATGGTCTGGCGCGGGCCGATGGTGATGAACGCGCTGCAGCAACTGATGACCCAGGTGGCCTGGCCGGAGCTGGACGCCATGGTGATCGACATGCCGCCCGGCACCGGGGACGTGCAGCTGACGCTCGCCCAGCGCACCAGGCTGGCCGGGGCGGTGGTGGTATCCACCCCGCAGGACATCGCGCTGATCGACGCGCGGCGCGGGGTTTCGATGTTCCAGCAGGTGCGGGTGCCGGTGCTGGGGATCGTCGAGAACATGAGCTTCTTCTGCTGCCCGAACTGCAACCACCGCACCGATATTTTCGGCCATGGCGGGGCGAGGGCGGAGGCCGGGCGGATCGGCGTGCCTTTCCTCGGCGAGGTGCCGCTGCTGCCGGCCATCCGCGAGACCTCGGATGCCGGAACGCCAATCACGGTTTCGGCGCCGGAGAGCGAGGCGGCGCGGGCCTTCGCGGCGGTGGCGGAAAAGGTGGCGCAGGCGGTGGCGGGGCCGGTGCGCGCCGGGCCGCGGATCAGCATCGAATAGGCAGGGGTTCGGGATGAGCGAGATCGGCTTCTATCACCTCACCCGCACCGGAACTGACGAGGCGCTGCCCGCTTTGCTCGGCCGCACCCTGGATTCGGGCGAGCGCGCCCTGGTGCGCTGCGCGGATGCCGAGCGGGTGGCGGCGCTGGATGCGGCGCTGTGGCTGTGCCAGCACCCGATGTGGCTGCCGCATGGCACCGCCGCCATGGGTCAGGCCGCGCATCAGCCGATCTGGCTGACCGAGCATGACGAGAATCCCAACGAGGCGCGCTTCCTGTTCCTGATCGACGGGGCGGAGAGCGGCATGACCGGGGATTTTGCCCGCGTGTTCGACCTGTTCGACGGCAATGACGAGGCGGCGCTGGCGGCGGCGCGCCAGCGCTGGAAGGCGGCGAAGGCGGCGGGGCATGCGCTGAGCTATTGGCAGCAGGGGCCGCGCGGGTGGCAGAAGGCCGAGATCTAGCAACACCCGCTGCCTGATCTCCTTCAGGCGGCAATTTGCGGTTGAATCCAGCTACTGTATTGTTTTTGCAACAGTTTCGCCGGATGGATCCTGCTATGAAATATCCGCTGGACAGGGTTCAGAATACTGGTATACTCCATGCCAAGCTCCCTCAACAAGGACGGCCCGGTAAAGGGCTGACGTGGCGACCGCGCCAAGGCCTATGGCTTTGACTGTAACGGGCTGGATAACTCCGGCGCCGCAGGTTGATTGTGATGGAGGGCATGCAATGCTGGAACTGAATGGAACTTCCGGGGCAGTGCGGCTTCGAAGCGGCCGTTGCTAACCCTCTGTTCGGAGATGCTTCAGGATAATCAAATGTGTTGATGCTCGACAAGACTTTCTAACTAACAGGGAACGTACAATGAAAGCAAAACGGAAAATCCTGCTCATGGCAGGATTGAGCATGGGCCTTCTTGCCTGCCCGAACAAGAGCTTCGCCCTCGGCGGCGGCGGCGCGGGGGCGAATGTTGGTTCCTATACCGTTAATCTGACCGATCTCGGCCCGATGAGCGGGAAGTGGAGCGTCTCCGGCGGCGTGGACGGGTTCGGCTCGTATTTGAACAACCCTTCGCCGACGCTGACCACCCGGAACCAGAACACCAGCTACAGCATCGGCGAGGCGGTCATCCAGCTCCATAAGGCCGATGGCTGGCTGCACTTCACCTGGTGGGGCGGCGCCTGGCAGACCCCGACCATGGGCATCACCAGCGATTACGGCGCGTTCAACAGCGTGGCGCGACTGGGTTCTGCAACCAATCCGCTTCCGACCCCGACCTTCAAATGGTGGTTCACCGTTCAGCCCTCGAAATACTGGAGCATTTCGGGCGGCGAGATGCCCTCTCTCGAAGGCACAGAAATCGGTTTCGACTTCATGAATCCGACCTTCTTCGTCTCCGAACTGAACAACATGCAGGCGACGCCGGGCTATGGCCCGCAGCTGAACCTGTTCTTCGGCCCCGCCACCTTCAACCTGCAATGGTCGGATTCCTATCACACCGACCGCCACAACATGGTTTCCGCGGCGCTGACCTATAACCTGAACAAGGACGGGTCGGACTTCCTGATCGGCTTCGGCCATACCAATCTCGGCCATACCGGCAATCCCGGCGTGCCGCACCCAGGCGTCGGCCTCGGCTTCTCCGAGGCGAACAGCAGCCTGATCGGGCTGGGCGCGCAATGGGTGGTCGGCCCCTGGACGGTCATGCCGGAAGGCCAGTACCAGTGGCTGCCGAAGAATTCCGTCTCCGCCGCCAGCGGCGACCCGAAGCCGCTGACCACCTACTATGAAGCGGCCGCCATGCTCGACCTCACCTATCAGTTCACGCCGAAATGGTCGCTCAGCGTGCAGCCGCAATTCGTCTACCAGAACGGCGACAAGCACGACCCGAACCAGGCGCTGTTCGGCAACTGGCTGCAGTTCGACTCCACCCCTGGACCGGG
>DASTAF010000399.1:0-2553 GCA_035713005.1 Acetobacteraceae bacterium | reverse complement strand
CGACGGATAATGCTCAAAAACGCCATGTCCAACACTCCGTTCATCCCCGCCAGTTCCTGACGGGAAAGCGTTCAAACATGGGTCAATTCTCAGTGGAAAAACTTACCCTTCCCGGATCAGATCTCAGTGGAAATCAACACTCGCGTCAGCTTGGCGCCACTCTCAGGCGTCGCGACAACGCGGAAATTCGCAAGGCTGCGGGTCAGATACTCGATCTGCGCCACCCCCGCCTGTCCGGGATCCTGCGCGAGCGCGACTACCGTTCCAGAACCGTCCGCCCTTGCCGTGTCCCTGATCAGCGCCTCGATTTCCGCGGCGCGGGCGCGCATCCTTATCACGTCCAGAACCACCAGCCTGCCATCCTCGGCTTCGCCCAGCTTCAGCCCGACGGTGTAATCCGGATCGCGTCCGGGCGCCGGCGCCGTCGCGGCGAGATCCCAGGCCCGCACCTGCTTGCGCGTCACCGGCGCCGTCTCCAGCATCCCGATCCTGCTCATGTCGAACAGCCGCCCATCATCCGGCCGCGGCTGCTGCTGATAGAGCGCCGCGAAGGCCCGCTCGCCCACCGCGCGCCGCTTGCGCAGGGTCGCCTCCTCATCCTCCCATTCCGGCCACAGCGCCTCTCCCGGGCGGCGTCCCAGCGGATCGCCCGGCTCGGCGAGCGCCGGCAGCCGCAGGACGGTCCATGGATCGTCCTGCTGCAGAAGCCGCCCGGCAAGATCGTCCTCATGCCAGCGCGTCATGATCAGCACGATCCGCCCGCGCGGCTTCAGCCGCGCCATCAGCTCGCCCCGGTACCAGTCGGCGAGCGCATCCCGCGCCGCGCGGCTATCCGCCTCGGCCCAGGATTTCACCGGATCGTCGATGAGGATCAGATCGGCCCGCCGCCCCGTGATCGGGCCGCGCACTCCGGCGGCGAAATACTCGCCCCCCGATGAAAGGGAGAACCGCATCGCGGCGCGGCTATCCGGCTTGAGGCTGATATCGAGCCCCGGGCCATGCTCCATGATGGTTGAACGCAGTCGCCGCCCGAAATGGGTCGCCAGCGAGGCGGTATGGCAGGTGGCAATAACCTGGCTCGCCGGATACCGGCCGAACCACCATGCGGGAAACAGAACCGAGGCATAGGTCGATTTCGCCGCGCCCGGCGGCATCTGAACCATCAGCCGGTCGATGCCGCCCTCGGCCACGCGCTGAAGCGCCGCGATCAACGCTTCATGATGTCTTGCCGGCTTTTGCTCATCCGCCAGGGCGCTCCGGGCGAAATCAAGAAAACTTTTACTAACGCTCACCGGCTTGGGATGCGGAAGCAACCGCCCCGTGTTCGCACGCAAATCACCAGCATGGAAAGGCTTCTAGTGCAAAACGGGGCAGGTGGGCAAGCATGAACTAACGATATGTTAGAAAATTTTTTAAGCTCGCTTCACATCGCCCTTGTGGCGTCACGGCCATCGGTCAGTCATCCTCCCCTGCCCATGGGCCGTCTTCCGTCCACCCGCCTCGCATGGCACCCATGACATCACGGCGATTTGGCTTGCCGCGGTGACGAACCATCTTTCATATGTCTTGGAAGCCGATTCATGCTAAAGCGCCCAACGGATACGCCCGCTCGGCCACCAAGCCTCACCCGATCCTCATGGAGACAACCCTTGTCCGGCAGTTTTTTCTCCTCCCGCAGATCGCCCTGGCTGGATTATGCCATCAAGGTGCTGATGGCGGCCCTGCTGATCGCCTTCACCATCGCCATCCTGGCGAATCTGGACCATCTGTGGAGCGTCATCTCCGCATCGACCGCCTATCTGGCCTACGCGCTCAATCTCCTTCTCGTCACGCCCGTCTCCGGCATCTACGCCGCCCTTGCCGGAAAAATGACCTTCTGGCCCGCTCTCGGCGGCTCCGCCATCCTGGCCTGCGTCTCGGTCTATTTCCTCTGCCTGCAGGCCCGGCACAAGATCCAGCCCTTCATGAGCCAGCGCGCCTGGAGGCTCGCCGTCTCCCTCCCCAGAATCCTGATCTGGCCGGAGCTCGGCTTTAGCATCATCATGCTCTCCGACCTGATCGACAGGACGGATGGCGCCACGGCGGCGCAAGGCATCTCCGCGGCCGTCATGATCCTCGTCCTGTTCTTCCAGATCTTTGGAACCAGCGAGAGCATTGCCCGGCGGGTGGAACGGCTGTCATCGGCACGTTCCAGGACGGCCGGATAATTCCTCACCACAATCAAACACCGTAACACAAAGGGAGTTCAGCCAAGATGATGAAGCCAATCCTCGCTGCCTGCGCCACGCTTGCACTATGCGTGGCGGCGGCGCACCCCGCCATGGCGGATAACCAGCCGGGCACCGCCCCGGCCCTGAAATCCGCCTTCAAGGGCGTGACGAAGCAGCATTACACGGTCTATGTGCTGCCGGGCGACATGGGCTTCATCGGCCCGGACAAGAAGCATCACGACAGCATCGCCCCCTCGGATTTCGTGCTCAAGGTCGGCGTGCCGGTCACCTTCACCGTGATCAACTTCGATGATGGCGGGCATTCGATCACCGCTTCGGGGCT
>DASTAF010000398.1:0-6003 GCA_035713005.1 Acetobacteraceae bacterium | reverse complement strand
TTGGCGAGATAGATCACGCTGACCGCGCCCGTGGTGGTTTCGGCGATGGCGCCCGGCGGGGCGAGCGCGGCGGCTTCCGAGAGGAACACGCCGTTCCAGCTGAAGGCGATGAGGCCGGTGAGCGCCGCCACCGGCATCAGCAGCAGGAGCGGCGCCCCTTTCGGCAGCGCCGCCAGCATCGCCATGGTGAGGGCGGAGGCCATGGCCTGCCAGGCGAGGTTGCGGCCGACATTACGGCTGCGGTCGGCGATCCATCCGCAGAGGATGCGGCCGGCGAAGCCGCCGCCCTGCAGCACCGCGAAGACCATCCCCGCCCGCGCCAGCGGCAGGCCGATGCGCGAGACCAGATAGGCCACCAGCAGGTTGGTGGTGATGCTCTGCGCCGAGGCCAGGGCGAGGGCGAGCACCGAGCGCAGCCGCAGCCCGGGATTGCGGATCACCAGGGCGACCGGCGCCACCATGGTCTCGCGCAGGCCGCGCCGCGCCGGCGCGCCGGGGGGCACGGCGAGATGCCGGTGCAGGGGAAGCAGGCAGGCCGCCGCGGCGATGCCGGTGACGATCGCCGCGATCACCGCGCTGCGATAGCCATGCGCCGCCGCCAGCGGGGTGAGGATGAGGCCGCCGAGCGCGTTGCCGACCGGCACCGCCGCCTGCTTGAGACTGAAGATCAGCCCGCTGCGGTTCCGGGGCGTGCGGGCGGCGAGCACCCGGCTGCCCGCCGGCACGTTCGGCCCGTAGGCGAGGCCGAGGATGAAGGCGCCGAGGAAGAGCAGAGGGGTGCTGCCGATGAGCGCCAGCGCCAGCCCCGCCGCCGAGGCCAGGCCGACGATCTGCAGCAGGCGGTCCGGCGGCAGCCGGTCGACGATGAAGCCGCCGGCGAAGACGAAGGCGAGGCTGCCGCCCCAGACGGTGCCGCCGATCAGGCCGATGCGCTGGGGCGCGAGGTGGAAATGCGCGGTGAGCGCCGGGCCGCAGATCGGCAGGCAGAGCATCATGAAGGAGGCGACCATCTGCATCAGCGAGACGGCGGCGAAGGCGGGCTTCCAGGAGGGCCTGCCGGCGCCCGGCCCCTGGGATGCCGCCGCTCGGGCCTCGCCGGAATGGTTCATGGGGCGAGGATAGCAGGCGGGGAAGTTGGGTCATAGTCCCTGGCCCGTTGCCCGGGCTCGATCAGGCGGGAATCAGGCGGGAATCAGGCCGCACTCGCGCAGGAAGCCGAGCAGCGGCAGCAGCGGCAGGCCGAGAATGGTGAAGAAATCCCCCTCGATCCGCTCGAAGAGCTGCACGCCCGGCCCTTCCAGCCGGTAGGCGCCGACGCTGGCGAGCAGCGCCGCGCCCTCGTGGGCGACGTAGCTATGGATGAACGGGTCCGAGACATCGCGCATCACCAGCAGCGGCGCCTCGACATGGCGCCAGACCGTCCTGCCGCCGCGCATGCAGCAGGCCGCCGTCATCAGCCGGTGCGCCCGGCCGCGCAGCCGCCTGATATGCCCCTCGGCGGCGGCGAGATCGGCGGGCTTGTCGAACCAGTCGCCCTCGCAGTCGAGAAGCTGGTCGGCGCCGATCACCAGCGCCTCCGGGCGGCGCATCGAGATCCGCGCCGCCTTCATCTCCGCCAGCCGCAGCGCCAGCTCGGCGCCGGGCAGCCCTTCTTTCTGCGCCGCTTTCTTGACCCTGTGCTCGTCCAGCGCCGGGGGCATCGCCGCCGCCGCGATGCCGGCGCGGGCCAGCATCTCGCGCCGGGTGGCCGAGCCCGAGGCGAGGATGATCGTCAATGCAGATGAAATCCTTCCAGCACGATCTTGCCGCGCGCCCTGCCCGCCTCCGCCGCCTCATGGGCGCGGCGGAGATTGGCGGCGTTGATGGGGCCGAGATTCTCCGTCATCGTCGTGCGCAGCAGCCCCTCATCCACCAGCCGCGCCACCCGCTCCAGGATGGAATGCTGCTCGCGCATGCTGGGCGTGTGATGCAGGCTGCGGGCGAACATGTATTCCGTGTGGAGCGAGCCCGCCTTGCTGAACAGCTCCCCCACATCGAGGGGCGGGCAGGATTCGATCAGCCCGATCCGCCCCTCCGGCGCCAGCAGGTGGCACAGGCAGCGCCAGTGCTGCTCGATATGGGTGGTGCAGAAGATGTGCGAGGGCGCGTCGAGCTTCAGCGTCTGGAACTGCCGGGCCATGTCGTGCCGGTGGTCGATCACGTGATGGGCGCCGAGCGAGCGGCACCAGGCCTGGGTTTCCGGGCGGGAGGCGGTGGCGATGACGGTGAAGCCGGTGAGCTGCGCCGCGAGCTGGATGGCCATGGAGCCGACCCCGCCGGCGCCGCCGACGATCAGCAGGTTGCCGTGATGCGTGCGGTCGCGCGGCAGGTGGAAGCGGTCGAACAGCATCTCCCAGGCGGTGAGCGTGGTCAGCGGCAGGGCCGCCGCCTCGGCGAAGGAGAGGGTGACCGGCTTGCGGGCGACGAGCCGCTCGTCCACCAGCTGAAACTCGGCATTGCTGCCCGGACGGTCCACCGATCCGGCGTAATATACCTCGTCGCCGATGCCGAAATGCTCCACCTGCGGGCCGACGCCCCGGACGATGCCGGCGGCATCGAAGCCCAGCACGCGCAGCTCGCCCAGCGGCTCGGCGCTGCGGCGGAGCTTGGTATCCACGGGATTGACCGAGACGGCCCGAACCTCGACCAGCAGGTCGTGCCGCCGCGGGGCGGGCTCGGGCAGGTCGGTATCGAACAGCGCATCCTCCGCCGCGATCGGTCTGGCATGGGTATAGGCGACGGCTTTCATGTCACTCACTCCTGTCGAAAGCGTATCTTGAGACAGAAGAGAGATGATATTGCGGTGCAACTTCGTCACCGGGCGGAGGGCGCGGGCGCGGGCAATTCTTCGTGCGCGGCGGCCGGATCAGGAGATCCGCAGCAGGCCCTGGCCGTGGCGGTTGAGCCAGGACGTGGCTTCCTCGCGGTGCGGGGTCAGCGCCTCGGCCAGCGCCCAGAAGCGGGGGCCGTGATTCATGTGGCGCAGATGCGCGACCTCGTGCGCCACCACGTAATCCTGCACGAATTCCGGCGCCATGATCAGCCGCCAGGAGAACATCAGCGCCCCGTCCGGCGCGCAGCTTCCCCAGCGGGAGCGGGTGTCGCGGATGCGCACCGGGCCGGGCCGCAGGCCGATGGCGGCGGATTTTTCCGCGGCCAGGCGGGAGAGCCGCTCCCGCGCGAGCTGGCGCAGCGCGTCGCGCACCCGGCGGGCGAGGAACTCCGCCCCGCCCGCGACATGGATGGCCTCATCCTCGATCCAGGCGCCGCCGCGCCCGCCGGGGATGTGCAGGATGCGGTGCGGCCGGCCGAGGATGGGGATCGTCCCGCCCGCCTCGATCCGCAGCGGCGTGGGCAAGGCGTCGAGCCGGGCGGCGATCCATGCCTCGTGCTCGCGCAGCAGCGAGAGCCCGATCCGGCGGGAGCCGCGCGGCGGCAGGGTGATGACGATATCGCCCGCCACCGGGTCGATCCGCAGGGCGACGCGGCGGGCCCGGGCGCTCCGCCGCCAGCGCAGCGAGGCCGGGCGGCCCTGGACGATCACCGTCTCGCCGGGGGCCGGCCGATCCGGCTCCTTCCCTCCGCTCATCGCTTCGTGAGGGTCCTGGGGCGCCTCGGCATCCGGCCGGGCCAGCCGGTGACGTGATGCTCCAGCGGCCCGGCATCGCGCTCCGCCACCGCCCGGCCCGAAACCGCCGCGCCGGCGCGGGCCACGCTTTCAGGGTCGCCGGTGATCAGCGGGTGCCAGTCCGGCAGGTCCTTGCCCTCGGCGAGCCGCCGGTAGGCGCAGGAAGGGGGGAGCCAGTCGATCTCGCGGAGCGCCTCCGGGGTCAGGGCGATGCAGTCCGGCACGCGGAGCTGCCGCCGCGCGTAATCGCCGCAGCGGCAGGTGCCGAGATCGAGCAGCCGGCAGGCGACATTGGTGAAATGCACCTGCCCGGTATCCTCGTCCCGCAGCTTGTGCAGGCAGCATCTTCCGCAGCCGTCGCAGAGCGATTCCCATTCGGCGCGCGACATCTCGTCGAGCCGCTTCGCGCGCCAGAAGGGTTGATCGCCGTCATCGGTCCGGGCCATGGCGCGCAGTCTATCGCCGCGCGCCCGGCGGCGGAAGATGGAAAGGCGGGATCAGCCGCCGAACTTGGTCAGCATGGCGCGCAGCGGGTTGGCGCCGGGATTGTTCACCGTCATCTGCATGACGATCTGGCGCGGGCCGACCGGCTGGCCGTAATATTGCTGCTCCAGCCCCGAATCGTTCGAGAAGACGGAGCCGGAGAGCGAGATGCCGCCATACAGCCCGCGCGACTTCGAGAAGGTGATGATGTCCGCCCCCAGCGCCGTGCCGGTGGAGCCGCCGACTCCGGCGCCCAGCGTGGCGACCGAAAGCCCGGCATCGGCGCCGATCTTGAACTGGCTGTTGAGGAAGGCGTTCAGCGCCGTGTCGTTCATCAGCATCATGATGACCTCGGCGTCCTGGGCGCCGATCTGCAGGCCGAAGCTGCCGCTGCCCATGGTGTAGAAGGCGGGATCGGACCAGGAGCCGTTGGAGGCGCGGGAGGCGAGCACGCATTCCCCGCCCTCGCCGCCGATGAAGAAGCCGGCCCTGAAGATGCGCGGGCAGACCACCACCGCCCTGGCCCGGTGCAGGAACTGCTGCGCCTGGGCTCCCTCGCTGCTGCCCATCATGCTCTCGATGGCGATGGTGGAGCGGTCGACCAGGATCTGCGAGGCATTCCCCGCATTGGCGCCGGTGGCGCACGAGGCGAGCGGAACGAGCAAGGCGAGGGCAGCCAGCGTCAGCCGGTTCATCGGTGTCTCCTGAGGCGATTGGTTGTGGTCAGAGCGTCAAGCATCCCTTTGCGGCGCAATCTGGCAGCGATGATGATGCGGCTCAAATGGATAATTGTTCATTCAGCGATACGAAGCGCCAACTGCCTTCCTGCTGTCCGTCCGCGTATTCGATGTCGGGGTGGAACTCGATTCGCGACAGCGAGAGGTTGGCCACCGACAGGCTGAGCGCCTGATGGGCGGTGAAGCCCATGGCATAGGCGATGGCGGCGCGGATCGCCCCGCCATGGGAGACGGCGATGATGTCGCGGTTGGGGTAGGTTTCGGCCAGGCGGTCCAGCGCCTCGCCCACCCGCGCGGTCATCGCGCCGAAGGCCTCGCCCTCCGGCGGCGTCTCGCCCGCGCCCACCGGCCAGAACGGATGCGCGAGATGGGCGGGGCGGCGGCTGAAGTCCTGGATCGGCAGGCCCTGCCAGGCGCCGAAATTCTGCTCGATCAGCGAGGGCTCGATGGCGGGCGCGGCCTCGCCATAGCCGGCGGCGATGATGGTCTCGGCGGTGATCTGGGTGCGGGAGAGCGGGCTGACCAGCCAGACCGCGTCCCTCGGCAGGCGCCGGGCCAGTGCCTCGTAGCGATGGGTTTCGGCGGCGAGCGTGTCCGAGCAGAGCCCGACATCGAGCGTGCCGTAGAGGATCGCCTGCGCCTCCGGTGTGACCAGAGCGTGGCGAATCAGCCAGAATCGTGTTGCCATGGCGTCTAAGGCCCTTATTCGCCGATGGAAATCAATGCGCCGCGTATCCGGGCGGCGCGGAACTGGCTTGCGAAAACGGCGGCGGCGAGCGCCATCCAGGCGAGGTTGAGGAGGAGCGCGATTCCCATCTCCGGCCAGAGCACCACCCCCTGGAACAGGGCCGCGCGCATCCCGCCGAAGACATGCGCCGCCGGGAAGGCCTCCGCCAGCGGGCGCAGCCAGGCCGGCAGCACCGAGGCCGGATAGAAGACGCAGGCAATGGGCGTCACCCCGAAGGCGAGGGTCCAGGCCAGGGCCTCGGCGCTGGCGCCGTAGCGGAACAGCAGCGAGACCACGAGCAGCGCGATCCAGAACCCCATCAGCAGCAGGTTGAGGAAGAACAGCAGCAATACCGGGCCGAAGGCGAAGATGTCGAAGGCATAGAGCAG
>DASTAF010000397.1:0-5715 GCA_035713005.1 Acetobacteraceae bacterium | reverse complement strand
GCGGATTTGCGCACCTCGTCGGCGAAATGCAGCGTTTCCAGCATCATGCCGCGCCCGCAGGGCTTGATCGCCACGATCCAGTCCCGCCCGCGCATCACGAACTGGCCGAGGCCGACCATGCCGGTGGCGCGCAGGGCGTCGCGCAGCACGGCGTAGGCATCCTCGGCCATCTCATCCGCCGGGACGACGTAATAGGGCTTGTCGTACCAGATCGGGTCGATCTCGCTGCTTTTGACGAACTGGGCCAGCTCGATCACGTGGCGGCCGGTCTGCTTCACCGAATCCAGCTCCTCGTCGGTGAAGGTCACGTAATCGCCGCGCTTGACCTCGATGGCCTTGGCGATGCGGTCCGGCGGCACCTTGCCGACGCCTTCCGCCACCTTGTCGTAATGGATGCGCTTGCCGGTTTTGGTGTCGATCTGGTGGAAGGCGATGCGGGCGCCGGCCTTGGTGGCCGGGAAGATCTCGATGGGGACCGAGACCAGGGAGAGGCGGAGCTGCCCGTGCCAGAGGCTGCGCCCGCCCGGCGCGGCTTTTTCGGCCTTCGCGCCGGATTTTGCCTTGGGCTTCTTCGAGGATGCGCCGGTCCTGCCTGCCATGACGGTCTCCGCTTGTTACGCTGAGGAGATGGAAACGGAGGCGCCGGCCTGCAAGCCTCGACACCCGCCGGGGCGATGCCCTAGTGATCGGGCATGACCGGCTTTCGCTCCTCGCTGCTTGCGATCCTGACTCTGGCCGGGCTGGCCGGCGCGGCCCATGCGGAGGCGCCCGGCACGGAGGCGCCCTGCGCCGCCAGGATCACCGCCCCGCCGCCCGCCGAGGCGGAGACCGTCACCTGCGGAGAGGGGGCGATCAGCCGCTTCTTCCTGATCTCGCCCACGCTCTCGGCGCTTTCGCCGGAGCAGCGGGCGGCGGTCATCGCCCAGCCCCTGCACTACGCCTTCGCCTACATGACCGCCGATGCCGTCAACCGGCTGCATGCCGGCTTCGGCGACAGGGCGGTTGCCTCCATCGCCTATACCGCCGTGCTGGTGGCAACCGGCGCCAAGGGCGCGCAGATCCCGCATGGAATCTTCACCATCCGGCTCGACCGCGCCGCCGCCGCGAGGATCGACTGGAAGAAGATGCAGCCGAACGAGATATTTCACCTCGCCCCCTCGCATCTCTCCTCCTGGCTGCTCGCCGGGCTGAAGGCGGAGGGTGCGGGCTGATCAGCGCTTGTCGGCCAGGGCGGCGAGCAGGCGGCGGCGGAAGCTCGCCTGATCCCGCGGCTTCACCTCGGCCACCAGCCGGTCCACCAGCGCATCGAGCGAGGAAGCCTCGCGCAGCGCCCGGCTGACCAGCACCCGGGCGATCGGCCCGGCATGGGAGGCGAGGATGGCCTGCGCCGCCTCCAGCGCCTCGGCGGAGATGCCGCGCGCCGCCGCCGTGGCGATGGCCTGGCCGGTGGTCATCGCCGTGCCGCGCGTCTCGCCCGCGCGGGGCGCGCCGCCATGGGCGCGGCGGAAGCGGGCGGCATCCTCGCGGTTCGGGATGTGCCGGGCGAGCAGCTCCAGGAATTCCTCCGGAGTAGCCGCCTGCCGCGCCGCCTGCCCCGCCAGCACCCGCGCCATCGGCCCGACATGGCGGGTGAGATCGGCCTCCGCGCCGCGGATCAGCACCGGGTCGAGCGCCGCCTGCGGCGGCCCGGCATGGACAGGCCCGGCATGGACAGGCCCCGCCTGGGAAGGTGCGGCCTGGGAAGGTGCGGCCTGAACGAGCGTGTGATCCCCCGCCCGCGCCGCCCGCAGTGCGGCGGAAAACTCCCGCGCCGAGCCGAACCGCGCCTCCGGCGCCTTGGCCAGCCCCCGGCGCAGCACCGGGGCGAAGGCGGCATGCGGCCCGGCTTCGACCGCCGAGAGATCGGCCGGGGCGGGATCGGTCAGGCGCAGCAGCGTGTCGCTGACATTCCTTCCCGCGAAGGGGGCGCGCCCGGTGAGGATGGCGTGCAGCATCGCCGCCGCCGCGAACAGGTCCGCCCGGTGGTCCACCGCCCCGCCCGTCACCTGCTCGGGCGCCATGTAGTTCGGCGTGCCCAGCATGTCGCCGCTGCGGGTCATGCTGCCGAGATCGATCCGGGCGATGCCGAAATCCGTCACCTTCGCCCGGCCGGAGGGGCTGACGATGACATTGGCGGGCTTGATGTCGCGATGGGTGATGTGGCGGGCATGGGCGTAATCCAGCGCCTCCAGCACATCCAGCAGCACGGCGAGGCAATCGGTGCTCCGGCGCCGGGCGGGATCGGCCAGGATGGCCTGCAGGGTTTCTCCCTCCGCCAGTTCCATGACCAGATAGGGGCGGCCCTCGCTCTCCCCGGCATCGTGGATGGCGACGATGGCATGATGGCTGCACCGGCCCGCCGCCTGCGCCTCGACGCGGAACCGGTCGAGATACTCGGCGCGGAGATCATCCTCCAGCATGTCCGTCCGCATCATCTTGACCGCCACGAAGCGGTCGATCAGCGGGTCGTGCGCCTTGTAGACGGTGCCGACCGCCCCCGAACCGATGACCGCGACCGGGCGGTAGCGCCCGAAGGCGGCGGGGAGCGCGGCCTGGCTCATCCGGTTTCCAGCAGCCGCATGGCGGAATCGAGGCTGCGGCGCATGCGGTTGAACGAGACCGAGAGGGAGGCGATCTCGTCGCTGCCCTTCTTCTCGTATTCCTCGACATCCATCCGCCCGAGGCTGACCGCGTCGGCGATGGCGGAGACCTTCACCACCGGCTTGATCACCACATAGTGCAGCAGCACGTTCAGGATGATCAGCACCACCGCGAACATGGCGGCCAGGATGGCCATGAAGGTGGCGAAGGCGCGGTTCGCCTTGGCCAGCGGCACCGCCATCGGCACCGAGACGATCTGGGCGCCGACGATCTCGTGCAGCTTCCAGCCGAAGCCGTTATTCGGCCCGTAGAGCTTCACCATCGAGGCGGGGGCGACGGCGGGCGTCGAATGGCAGGCGAGGCAGGTCGGGTCAGCGACGGCGATGGGCTGGGCGAGGCTGAGCGAGGGGCCGGTGGGCGTCTGCCGCACGCCGCTCTGCTCGGCGAGCTTCGGATCGTTGCGGAAGTCGTGGATGAAATCCGCCTGCCAGTCCGCCGGCCGGTCCTCCGGGTTGGTCGGGTTCAGCGCCGTCTCCGCCAGGGCGTAATCGGGGAAGCGGGCATGGACCTCGCGGAAGGTGGTCTTGGCGGCGTAGAAGGGCACCGAGGCGGCGAGGAACCTGCCATTCTGCTCCAGCCCGATCAGCGGCACGATCTGCTGGGCGGTGTAGCCCTGCACCGCATCGGCGGCGCTCATCATGATGCGCGCGTTCTCCAGCACCGCGTCGCGCGCGTTGGCGACGAACAGGCTGTGCAGCAGGGCGCCCGCCCCGGCATAGCCGATCAGCAGCGCCGTCACGATCACCAGGTTGAACTTTCCCCGCAGCCCCATCGGTGCCCCCATGAGGGCGGCACTTCCGCCCTTCCTGGCTGGCCAGACTATGTCAGGAAGGGCGGGCGGACAATCGGATTGTCAGCCCCCGATATGCGGTCCCAGCAGCGAGAGGTCGGCGGGGCTGAGCCGGTCGTTCGCCGTCCGCGCCTGGTGCCAGTAGGGATAGAGGAGCGGCGGGGCGCTGACCTCATCGAGGCGCCGGCGCTCCTCCTCGCTCAGCCTCAGTTCGGCGGCCTTCAGATTATCGGCGAGCTGCCGCTCGTCGCGCGCGCCGATGATGACGGAGGTGACCGCCTGCCGCCCCAGCAGCCAGGCCAGCGCCACCTGCGCGGCGGAGACGCCGCGGGCATCGGCGATCTCCACCAGCGCGTCCACGATATCCCACAGCCTGTCCTCGTCGCGGACAGGCGGCTCCTTCCAGCCGGCGAGCTGGCGCGTGCCCTCCGGCGCCTTGCCGCGCCGGTGCTTGCCGGAGAGCAGGCCGCCGGCCAGCGGGCTCCAGACCAGCACGCCCAGCCCCTGGTCGATGGAGATGGGGATCAGCTCGTATTCCGCCTCCCGCGCCTCCAGCGTGTAATGGATCTGCTGGCTGACGAAGCGCTCGCGGCGGTCGCGCTCGGCGATGCCCAGCGCCTTCATCAGATGCCAGCCGGAATAGTTGGAGCAGCCGGCATAGCGCACATGGCCGTGCTTGATCAGCGTATCCAGCGCCTCCATGGTTTCCTCCAGCGGCGTCACCCCGTCCCATTCATGGAGCTGGTAGAGGTCGATCACGTCGGTGCGCAGGCGCCTGAGGCTGGCCTTGCACTGCTCGATGATCTGCTGGCGGGAGAGCCCGCCGCCGTTCGGCCCTTCCTCCATGGCGAAGCGCAGCTTGGTGGCGATCAGCACGTTGCCGGGGCGCTTGCCCCCCAGCGCCTCGCCGATGATCTCCTCGGAGGCGCCCTTGGAGTAGATGTTCGCGGTGTCGATCAGGTTGATCCCGGCATCGATGCACATATCGATCTGCCGTTTCGCCTCGGCGAGGCCGGTATTGCCGACCTTGGCGAATTCGCCCTTGCCGCCCATCGTCATCGTGCCCAGGGTCAGGGTCGAAACCTTCAGGCCGGAGCGGCCGAGCTGACGGTATTCCATGCGGTCTCCTTGCCGTTATGAAGCCCGCTAGATCGTGCGCGCGGGGCCGCCGCTCAAGCCCATCCCTGGAAAAGCCGGAAGCCGCCTCTCATATCCGCCTCATGCGCTACGAGCTTTATTACTGGCCGATGATCCAGGGGCGGGGCGAATATGTCCGCCTGGCGCTGGAGGAGGCGGGGGCGGATTACGAGGATGTCGCCCGCGGCGAGGGCGGCATGGAGGCGATGCAGCGCCTGCTGGACGAGGCGCCGCACCCTTCCTTCGCGCCGCCCTTCCTGAAGGCCGGCCGGCTGCTGATCGGCCAGACGGCGAACATCCTGATGCATCTGGGCGCGCGGCACCGCCTTGCCCCGGCGAGCGATGCGGGCAGGCTGTGGGTGAACCAGCTTCAGCTCACCATCGCCGATCTGGTGGCGGAGGTTCACGACACCCATCACCCGATCGCCAGCGGCCTGTATTACCAGGACCAGAAGGAGGAGGCGGCGCGGCGGAGCGCCGATTTCCTGAAGAACCGGGCGCCGAAATTCCTCGGCTATTTCGAGCGCGTTCTGGAGAGGCGCTCGAACCCGAGGCATTACCTGGCCGGGGCGGCGGTTTCCTATGCCGATCTGTCGCTGTTCCAGACCGTGACGGGGCTGCGCCATGCCTTTCCGCGCGCCATGGAGCGCCTGCTGGCCGATCATCCGCTGGTCGCGGAGCTGGCCGGGCGGGTGGCGGAGCGGCCGCGCATCGCCGCCTATCTCGGGTCGGACCGGCGGCTGCCCTTCAACGAGAACGGCATCTTCCGCCATTACCAGGAGCTGGACGAGCCCGGCTGAGCGGGTTCAGGGGACCATCATCCCGCGAATCTTGCTCGCCAGCGCCTCCAGGGCGAAGGGCTTGGTCATCACCTGCATCCCCGGATCGAGCGCGCCGCTGCTGACCGCCGCGTTCTCGGCATAGCCGGTGATGAACAGCACCCGCAGGTCCCGCCGCAGCATCCGCGCCGCCTCGGCGAGCTGGCGCCCGTTCATCCCGTTGGGCAGGCCGAGATCGGTGACCAGCAGGTCGAACCGGCGGGCGGACTGCATGGCCCGCAGCGCCTCCGGCCCGTCGGCGGCCTCGAC
>DASTAF010000396.1:0-4160 GCA_035713005.1 Acetobacteraceae bacterium | reverse complement strand
ACGCAGCGGCGGCCCTCCCGCAAATCCCTCGCCTTCTGGGAGCGCGCCAAGGTCGAAGGGCGGAGGCTCTCCCTCATCACCGCCTATGACCACACCTTCGCGCGTCTGGCCGCCGAGGCGGGGATCGACGGGATACTGATTGGCGATTCCCTCGGCATGACCGTGCAGGGCGCGCGGGACACGCTGCGCGTGACGCTCGACCACATGATCTACCATACGGAGATGGTCGCTCGCGGCGCGCCGGACTGCCTGATCATGGCGGACCTGCCCTTCGGCAGCTTCGAGGCTGGGCCAGCCCAGGCCTTCGCCAGTGCCGCCTTGCTGCTCAAGGCGGGCGCCGACATCATCAAGCTCGAAGGCGGCGCGCCGATGGTGGAAACCGTCGGATTCCTTTCGGCCCGGGCGATTCCGGTCTGCGCCCATATCGGGCTGACGCCTCAGCATGTGCGGCAGTTCGGCGGGTTCAAGCGCCAGGGCAAGACGCCGGATGCCGCGGCGCGCCTGACGGAGGATGCGCTCGCCTTGGCCGAGGCGGGCGCCCGGATGGTGCTGATGGAGGCAATCCCTTCCGATCTCGGGGCCGAGATCACCCGGCGCGTGCCGGTGCCGACCATCGGGATCGGCGCCGGGGCGGGGACGGATTCGCAGATCCTGGTGCTACACGATGTTCTGGGGCTGACCAGTGATTACGTGCCCGGTTTTGCCCGCACCTATATGAACGGCGCCGCCCTCGTGCGGGACGCGATCAGTCAATATGCGGCCGATGTGCAGGAAGGGCGGTTTCCCACCGAGCCGAAAAGGTAGCACCTCTCCAGCCCGGCGGTACAACCTCATGAAAGAGGAGGGTGCAACCCTACTGGCAGGGCGGTGCCGTTCCATTCGAGCAAGTGACGGTGGAGCCTTGCGGCGCCACCACCACCGTCTTCCCTGGCGGAGCGCTGCCCAGGGAAATGCAGCCCGAAAGCCCCAGGGCAAGCAAGAGCGCGGCGAATCCACGTTTCATTTTCATCTCCCGGATTATTCGCTTTAACCGGGACAGTATCGCGGCACCTCATGCACGATGCAAGGCATCGTGCATGAGGGCGCAATGAGCGAAAATTAACGGGAGTAGAACTCGACGACCAGGTTCGGCTCCATCTGCACCGGATAGGGCACATCGGCGAATTTCGGCGCCCGCATGAAGCGGCCCTTCATGGCCCGGTGATCCACCTCGATATATTCCGGCACGTCGCGCTCGGCGCTCTGCGTCGCGTCCAGCACCACGGCGATCTGCTTGGATTTCTCGCGCACCTCGATCACATCCTCGTCCCGCACTTGGTAGGAGGGAATGTTCACGCGCTTGCCGTTCACCAGCACATGGCCATGGCTGACGAACTGGCGCGCTGCGAAGGGGGTGATGGCGAATTTCATCCGATAGACCACCGCATCCAGCCGGCGCTCCAGCAGCTCGATCAGGTTCTCGGAAGTGTCGCCGCGCCGGCGCACCGCCTCCTCGTAGTAGCGGACGAACTGCTTCTCACTGATATTGCCGTAATAGCCGCGCAGCTTCTGCTTCGCCATCAGCTGCACGCCGTAATCGGAGGGCTTCTTGCGGCGCTGGCCATGCTGGCCGGGACCGTAATCCCGCTTGCTCAGCGGCGATTTCGGCCGGCCCCAGAGATTGACGCCGAGACGGCGGTTGATCTTGTACTTGCTCTCAGTGCGCTTGGTCATGACGACCCTTTCTTCTCGCTATTGCACCGGTAGTCCATGCAAAGCCGCATGGCGGGCGCGGTCCCTCGCGGACCGTCCACGTTCCCGGCAGTGGCGCGCCTGTATGGGATCAGGCGGAAATTGTCAAATGGATGGCGCTTGCCAGAGCCTGACGGCGCCGATGAGATCGAGGCTCAGCCGCCGCGCCCGGCGCGGCAATTCCAGCACCGCCCGGCCTCCGGTCCAGCAGCCGCGGTCGCCCATGGCGCGGGGATGCCAGCCATCGCCCTCGCCGCGCCAGGCGATGCTTCTGCCATCGGCCCGGATGACGCCGACGCACACCCCAAGCTCCCGCCGGTCCTCGCTGGCCGGATCGGTCTCCGCCGGGGCGGCGCTACGGGCGCGCAGCTCGACAAAACTCGGCCCATCCGGCAAGGCGAAGCAGGCTCGCCCGCCGCGCAACCGGGGTTCGACGCGCTGGCCCCGTGTCCATAGATGCAACTCCGGGCGATGGATCATCCGGTAGCCAAACGCCAGCGCCCGCTCATGCAGAGCCTGCCGCACCCGCGCCAGCCCATCACCCCTGGTCAGCATCGGCGCGCAGGCGGGCAACATGCCGCAGGGCATGCCGCGTCCCTCGGCGAAACGATGCCGGTTCCCGGTGTCTCGATAGCTTTCCACCGCCAGCCCCTCGGCGCGAACCACCTCGTGCCGGGCCAGTTCGACATGATAAGAGGTGACTGCCTGAATCCGATCGTCGCGGGTGATGGTGGCCCCATTCACCAGCAGCACCGCCGGAATCAAGGCGCCATCGATGAACACCGCGTGCAGCAGCGAGAAGCGCAGGGGCCGCAGCGGCAGGCCAGGGCCGAAGGCGCCCGCCGCAATCACCACCGGACGCAGCAGATGCGCGGCGGGATCGGTGGCCAGATCGATCACCCGCGAGCCGATCCAGGCAATGCCGCGTGCGACCCCTCCCTGGGTGACCAGCGGATCACCTGGGTTCAGCAATTCCACCGGGCGATAGCCGGAAGGAGTGAGCAGCCTGGTGCCGCGCGCGAAGCAGGGCATTTCGCCGCCCATGGTGATGGTGCTGCCGCCGCTGCCATTGCTGGCAACCTGTGGCGCCGGCTGACTCGCGGCGGGGCTGAAGCCGAAGCTCGACGGATCAGCGATGTTCACCATGCCATTGGCGATGCCGACCTCTCCAGGCACGATTCCGATCAATTCGATCGCATCCCCGGCTACCATGCCGGAGACCACATCCTGCATGGCCGCGACATCATTGATAATCAGTGTCTCACCCGCGCCGGTGAAGCTGATTGTGCCGCCGCTCGCGCCATGCACCAGATCAATCGCAGCGCCCGCGCCGATGGTAACATTGCCGGTGAGATTACCGCCCAGGGTGAGCGTGCCGCCGCTTGCCGTCAGCGCACCATCGGCGGCGATGGCGGGCAGCGTGCCTGATCCCGTACCACCGATCTCCCCGAAGCCGGAGAGCGTGGCACCCGAGGCGATGGCAAGGCTGCTCGCGGTCAGCATCGCGTCTGTCATGCTCAGCGACGCACCCGCCGTGAGCGTGACGGCGCCACCGGAGACGAGGCTGGATTGACTGGTAAGATTGGCCGTGCCGCCGAGGATCAGCCCGCCAATCGTTATCATCCCGCTATCGTCGAGCACCGAGCCGGCAATGCTGCCTCCTGCTCCGGCGGAAAGCGCCGCCTCCGCCCCGACCGAGAGCGTTCCCGCCGCCATCGTCAGCGTCTGCCCGATGGCGAGGCTGGATTGGCCGGCCAGCAAAATCGTCCCGCCATTCACCATGCCATTGCCAGCCGAGGCGGAAGCTCCGCCGCTCAGCGCCAGAGTGCCGCCTTCGAGATCGAGCGCGCCAAGCCCCGCCGTTGCCACCCCAACCCCGCGCAGCACTCCGCTCGCCCCGAGCGTCATCTGGCCAGCCGACAGATTGCCGGAAAGATCAAGCGTTCCCGCCGCCGAGGCACCGACCTGTACCGCGCCCGCGCTGGCGAGACTACCGGAGACATCCAGCAGGCTGCCCGTCGCGTTGGCATTTCCGGAGACATCCACCGACTGGGCGGCGAGGCTTCCGGCAATGCCAAGCGTTCCCGCCCCACCCGCATCGCCGATCAGCATGGAGCCACCCAGGTTGACCGCCGCATTCGCATCGAACAGCGCCACCGCCTGATGATCGATGCTCAGCGCCGCGCCGCCCAACCCGGTGGCAACGAAACTCCCGGCAAAATCATAGGCACCGGCAATGGTGAGCGCGCTCGCCTCTCCCGTTCCGGTAATGATATCCGCCGCGCCGACATGGCTGCCAAAGACCGCCACATCGCCATTGGCCGGCGCATTGCCGCCGGACCATGCGGCGCCATTGCCGAAGCTGCCCGAGCCGCCCTGCCAGCTCAGCGTGGCCGGCGCCGCGATGGACACCGCAACATTAGCGGAAA
>DASTAF010000395.1:0-2689 GCA_035713005.1 Acetobacteraceae bacterium | reverse complement strand
GCGACGCGGCTTGAGCGCGTGGTGCTCGGCATCTCCGGCGGGCTCGATTCCACCCATGCGCTGATCGTGGCCGCCAAGGCGCTGGACCAGCTCGGCCTGCCGCGCGCCAACATCCTCACCTTCACCCTGCCCGGCTTCGCCACCGGCGAGGCGACCAAGGGCAATGCCTGGCGCCTGATGAACAGCCTGGGCACCACGGCGCGCGAGATCGACATCCGCCCCGCCGCCCGGCAGATGCTCGGGGATATGGGCCACGCTTTCGCCGGCGGCGAGCCGCTTTACGACATCACCTTCGAGAACGTTCAGGCGGGCCTGCGCACCGATTACCTGTTCCGCCTTGCCAACCAGCATGATGCCATCGTCATCGGCACCGGCGATCTTTCGGAGCTGGGCCTGGGCTGGTGCACCTATGGCGTGGGCGACCAGATGTCGCATTACAACGTCAATGCCGGCGTGCCGAAAACATTGATCCAGCATCTGATCCGCTGGGTGGCGCATTCCAGCCAGTTCAGGCCGGAGGTGAACGAGACGCTGGAGGCGATCCTGGCGACGGAAATCTCCCCGGAGTTGGTCCCCGCCGAGGAAGGTGCGGCGCCGCAGAGCACCGAGGCCAAGATCGGCCCCTACGCGCTGCAGGATTTCAACCTTTACTACATTCTGCGCTTCGGCTTCCGCCCGTCCAAGATCGCCTTCCTCGCCATGCATGCCTGGGCGGACATCGAGATCGGCGCCTGGCCGCCGCATTTCCCGGAGAACCGGCGCCGCGCCTTCACCCTGTCGGAAATCCGCCACTGGTTGGAATTGTTCCTGCGCCGCTTCTTCGCCTTCAGCCAATTTAAACGCTCTGCCCTGCCGAACGGCCCGAAGGTTTCGGCCGGCGGCGCTCTGTCCCCCAGAGGCGACTGGCGCGCGCCATCCGACGGCAACGCCGCCGCCTGGCTTGACGAACTCTTCCGCAATGTTCCGGAGGCATGATGCCCAAAGACAGGATGAAAGACGAGATCATACACGGGCCGCTCAGTCCGCATTGCGTCCATGTCTGCGTCGACATGCAGCGCCTGTTCGCCGAGAAAACCGAATGGCACACGCCCTGGATGGAGCGGGTCCTCCCGGTGGTGGAGCGTCTTGCCGAGCGCCACCCGAAAGAGACGATCTTCACCCGCTTCATCCCGGCGGCCCATCCCGGCGAGGGTGAGGGTACGTGGAAGCGCTATTACGAGCGCTGGGTCTCGATGACCATTGAAGCGCTCGGCGAGGAGATGATCGAGCTGGTGCCGGAACTCAATCGCTTCGTGCCCCCCGCGGAGGTGATCGACAAGCGCGTCTATTCCCCCTGGCTGGACGATGCGCTGCAATCCCGCCTCAAGGCGCGCGGCACGGACACGCTCATCGTTACCGGCGGCGAAACCGATGTCTGCGTGCTGGCGACCGTGCTGGGCGCGGTCGATCGCGGCTATCGTGTGCTGGTGGTGACGGACGGTCTGTGCAGCTCGTCCGACGCGGCGCATGATGCCTCGCTCAGCGTCTATCACACGCGCTATGGGCAGCAGGTGGAGACCGCCTCCGCCGACACCATCCTTGAGGCCTGGAAATAAGCGCGGGAGCGGCTCGTTCTGCTCACGGAAGGAAAGCTGCGGGCTTAACGGTTTTGCGGGCGGTTCGCCAGCCTGTAGAGGATGGCGGGAACCGCAAGGCCGAGAATCCAGCTGATATCGGCGCCGCCCATTCGCTGCGCGCGATGCGCTTCAGGATCTCCTGCTTGACCTGCTCGTAGAGCGGGCTGGTTTCCGGCTCGCCGGGCTCATCTCGCAAGATCGGTTGTAGCTATTCCGCCTCCCGACCCTTCACCGCCATTGCGATGTAGTTCACCCGGGTGCTCAGCGTCACCCGGAAGCCACCGGCCAGCAGGTCCGGCGCAAGGCCGGCCGTATCGGCAAGGCGCAGTCCGGCGGCCCGACAGAGCACGCCCAGTTCCTTCGGCTTGATGAATCTGCGCCATTCATGGGTGCCGGCCGGCAGCATGCCCGTCAGATATTCGGCGCCGAGCTTGGCGACGACATAGGAAGCCGTGGTGCGGTTCAGCGTCGAAATAAAGAGCAGCCCGCCCGGCTCCAGGAGCGCCGCCAGCGTGTTCAGGAATTCCTGCGGATCTGGCACATGCTCGATCACCTCAAGCGCGGTGACGACCGGAAACCGCAGCCCTTCCGCCACGAGCGAGCCGATATTGGCCACCCGGTAGGCGAGATCGAGCCCCTGGCCGGCGGCGTGGACCTGGGCGGCACGGATCGCCGCCTCGGCCTCGTCGACCCCAAGCACGGAGCAGCCGGCCCGCGCCAGATTTTCTGAAAGCAGGCCGGCACCACACCCGACATCCAGAACCCGCGCCCCTTCAATGCCGTGATACCGCCTGATCCGCCGGGTGATCCAGTCGGTTCGGGCCGGATTCATGGCGTGCAGCATCCGCATCGGGCCGCGCCGGTCCCACCAGTGCTCGGCCAGGGCGTTGAACCGGGCGATTTCCGTCCGATCCGCCTGAACCTTCGTATCTTTCCGCCCGTCTTCGGACTGCATTGCCCTAACCTTCCGGCATCTATATGTGACGGCGCAAGTTTTGGCCCTCTGGTGCGGCCTGAGCAAGCGGCTTCTACGACTCTTTGGACGGAATTCGGCATGGCCCGTATCGTGATGA
>DASTAF010000394.1:0-6886 GCA_035713005.1 Acetobacteraceae bacterium | reverse complement strand
GCCCAGGCTCGCGCGACGCTTGATGCGGCGGTGCGCGCCGCCGCCTGAGGGCGGCATCAGGAACCGGAGAGAAGATGAACGAGCGCAGGCTGGGAAAATCCCTGGTTGTTTCGGCCATCGGCCTCGGCTGCATGGGCATGTCGGATTTCTATGCCGGGCGCGACGACGCCGAATCGATGGCCACGCTGCACCAGGCGGTCGAATCCGGCATTACCCTGTTCGATACCGCCGACATATACGGCATGGGCGCCAATGAGGAACTGATCGGGCAGGCGCTGAAGCCCTATCGCGGCCGGGTGGTCATCGGCACCAAATTCGGCACCGTGCGCCGGCCGGGCGGGGAGCTGATCGGCGTCAATGGCCGGCCCGATTACGTGCGCCAGTGCTGCGAGGCAAGCCTGAGGCGGCTCGGGACGGAGGTGATCGACCTCTATTACCAGCACCGGGTCGATCCGGACGTGCCCATCGAGGAGACGGTCGGGGCGATGGCGGAACTGGTCGCGGCGGGCAAGGTGCGGTTCCTCGGGCTCTCGGAAGCCGCGCCCGCCACCATCCGCCGAGCCCATGCGGTGCATCCGATCACCGCCGTGCAGGCCGAATATTCGCTCTGGACGCGGGAGGCGGAGGCTGAGCTGCTGCCCCTGCTGCGCGAGTTCGGCATCGGCTTCGTGCCGAACAGCCCGCTGGGGCGCGGCTTCCTGACCGGCCGGTTCAAATCCCCGGACGACGTGCCGGAGGATGACAGCCGGCGCTACTATCCGCGCTTCCAGGGCATGAACCTGACCCGCAATCTCGCCGTGGTCGAGCTTCTGGAAGATATGGCGGCGGATTTGAAATGCACCCCGGCGCAGCTTGCCCTGGCCTATGTGCTGGCGAAGGGAAGCGATGTGGTGCCGATCCCTGGCACCAAGAAGCGGCGCTATCTCCAGGAAAATCTGGCGGCGCTGAACGTGGGGCTGACCGCCGCCGATCTCGGGCGGCTCGACCGCGCGATGCCGCCCGGAATGGCCGTGGGCCCCCGCTATCCCGCCGCGATCATGGCCCTCCTCGACCGCTGACCGGTTGACAAGGGAACGCGTGCTTTCCTAGATTTCCCTCCGGGTGATGGGGTTCACCTCTCTCGGAAACCGCCCGCTGGGCTGATGACTCCTGTTCGCGTCTGGTCTGACAGAACGCCGGTATGGCGAAGGGGGAGTCATGATACGCACGCTTGCCGCGCTGGCGGTTTTCGGAACGCTGGGCTGCTGGGCCCGGTATTTCCAGGCGATCTGGGTGCAGAACCTGCTGGGCCAGGAGTTCCCCTACGCGATCTTCAGCATCAACGTGATCGGCTCGTTCCTGATGGGGTTCCTGTTCATCCTCACCCTGGAGAGGCTGGCGGTTTCGCCGCCGCTGCGGGTGGGCGTGCTGACGGGATTCGTGGGCGGATACACGACGTTCTCGACCTTCGAGATGGAGACCCTGCTGCTGATGCAGCACGGCCAGGGCGGCAAGGCGGCGCTTTATGTGGCGCTTTCGGTCGGGCTCGGCTTGCTGGCGGCGTTCTTCGGCGCTTATCTGGCGCGCAGCATCTGAGGAATCGCCATGCCGAGACAGGTGACGGTGGTACGGGTAACACTGCATGAATCCGACCATGGCCGGCGCAGGTCGCTGATGGACGAGGTGCTGCATCTGCTGCGGGACCAGGTTCATCTGCACAATGTCTCGGTATTCCGGGGCATTGCCGGGCTGGATGGCGAGGGCATCGTCTATGCCTCCAGCATGCTGTATTTCGACGTGAACCTGCCGCTGGTGATCCAGTTCAGCGTCGAGCCGGACCGGGCGGAGGCGGCGATCTCGGCCCTGGCCTCGCTGGTGCCGCCCGGGCATATCCTCTCCTGGCCGGCGACCTGCCACGGCTGACCCGCTATTCCGGGAGAAGCGCAAAGGCGGTGGCAATGATGCGGCGTGCCTCATCCCAGAGGTCATAGGCGTCGAATTCCTCCGGCCTCGCCCAGGCGATGGCGGTGACATCATCGCCGGGGCGCGCCTCGCCGCCCGTGTAGCGCGCGGCGAAATCGAGGATGGTGTAGTGGAACCGCACGCGCCCCTCGGCGTCGTGATGGATCGAATCGACATGGCCGGCGAGGACCAGCCCGCCGACATCGAGCCCGGTCTCCTCGCGCAGCTCGCGCCGTGCCGCCTCCTCCGCCGTCTCGCCCAGTTCCTGCCCGCCGCCCGGCAGGCTCCAGCGGCCCAGCGCCGGCGGGCGGCCGCGCCGGACCAGCAGCACCTGATTCCCGCGCAGCACGACGATGCCGATGCCGACGCGCGGCTGTTCCGGATATTCCCTGCTCATCGATTTTCCTTCATCCTGCCGCCAGGCTTTTCATCGCGCGTATCTGGTCGAACAGCCGGAGCAGCAGCCTGGCCGCCCGGCCGCGCGGGCCTTCCAGCCTGGGATCGCGCTCCAGCAGGAGTACCGCATCCTGCTGCGCCATCGCCAGCAGATCGGCGTCGCGCTCGGCATCCGCGAGCCGGTAGCCCGGCAGGCCGGATTGCCTGCGCCCCAGCAGATCGCCGCCGCCGCGCAGATCGAAATCGGCATCGGCGATGAGGAAGCCATCCTCCGTCTCGCGCAGCAGCTTCAGCCGCTGCTTGGCGGTCTGGGTGAGTTTCTCGTCGTGCAGGAGCAGGCAGAAGCTCTCGGCGCTGCCCCGGCCTATCCGCCCGCGAAGCTGGTGGAGCTGGGCGAGGCCGAAGCGCTCGGCATGCTCGATCACCATGACATTCGCCGCCGGGATATCGACGCCGACCTCCACCACCGTGGTGCTGACCAGTATGTCGGAGCGGCCCTCGGCGAAGCCCGCCAGGGCAGCGCTGCGCAGCTCGATCGGCTGCCGCCCGTGGGCGAGAGCGACCCGGTCGCCAAAGCGCTCGCGCAAGGCGGCGAATCTCAGTTCGGCGGCGGCGATGTCGATCACCTCGCTTTCGGAAACCAGCGGGCATACCCAATAGACCCGCCCGCCGCTGCCCACCATGCGCCCGATGGCGTCATAGAGATCGGGCAGGGAATCGAGCGGATGCAGGGTGGTGCGGACCGGCTTGCGGCCGAGCGGCTTCTGGGTGATCCGGCTGACCGTCATCTCGCCCCAGTGCGAGAGCAGCAAAGTGCGGGGGATAGGAGTTGCCGTCATCACCAGCAGGTCGGTCGCCTCGCCCTTGGCGCCCAAGGCAAGGCGCTGGTCCACACCAAAGCGATGCTGCTCGTCGATGACGGCGAGGGCTAGATTCTGGAATACCACCGCATCCTGGAACAGGGCATGGGTGCCGATGGCAAGCGGGATTGAGCCTTCGGCGAAACCCGCCAGCACGCGGCGGCGGGCGGCTCCCTTCACCGAGCCGGTGAGCAGCGCCACCGGCACCGGGCTGAGCCGGGAGAGGGTGGCGAAATGCTGTTGCGCCAGCAATTCGGTCGGCGCCAGCAGGGCTGCCTGGGCTCCGGCCTCCACCGCGCGCAGCATCGCGAGCGCCGCGACCAAGGTTTTGCCGGAGCCGACATCGCCCTGCAGCAGGCGCAGCATGCGGTGGGGCGATGCGAGATCGGCGTCGATCTCTGCCAGCACCTTCGCCTGCGCCGCCGTCGGCTGATGACCGAAGCGGGCGAGGGCGGCTTCGCGCAGCCTTCCATCGCCGGTCAGGGCACGGCCGGGGCGCTGGCTGCGGCGGGACCGGATGAGCGCGAAGGCAAGCTGCCGGGCCAGCATCTCATCATAGGCGAGGCGCCGCCGGGGCGCTTCATCCGGGATCGCCTTCGGCTGGTGCAGGGCGCGCAGGGCCTCGCCGAAGCCGGGCCAGCGCCGCTGCCGCAATATGGCCGGATCGTGCCATTCCGGCAGTTCGGGCAGCCGGGCCAGCGCCCCGTGGATGGCGCGGGCCACCACGCGCGGCCACAGCCCGGCGGTGAGCCCCCAGACCGGCTCGATCGGCGGCAGCTCCGCCTCGCGCGAGGCGGGCAGGGCATGATCGGGATGCGGCAGGGTGACGCGGCCGTTGAACAATTCCACCTTGCCGGAGACGATCACCGTGCCGCCGAGCGGGAACTGGCCGAGCCGCGCCGCGTGGAACAGCACGATCTCGCCGAAGCCGCTGGCATCCCGCACCACCACCCGGAAAGGCTGGCCCTTCCGGGCAGGCGGCTCGTGGCTGACCACTTCGAGGGTGAAGGTAGCGGTGGCACCGGGCTCCGCCTCGCGCAGCAGGATGCGCTGCCGGCGGTCGATGAAGCTCTCGGGCAGATGAAAGAGCAGGTCGAGTAGCGTTTCTCCCCCCGCCGCGCGCGCCAGCAGGGCGGCATAGCGCGGGCCGATGCCGGGCAGGGATGCGAGCGGCGCGCGAATCGGGGCCAGAAGATCATCATTCACGGGCTGACTCTGCGGCGGGTCGGTTCTATATCGCAAGTCATCATGGATATGCCGGATACCGACCGTCTCGACCCGCGCCGCCGGCGCATGCTGTATCGTGCGAGCCATCGCGGGACCTATGAGAACGACTTGATGGTGGGCGGGTTCGTGCGGCGCCATATCCACGAGATGAGTGATGCGGAGCTGGATGCGCTGGAGGCGGTGATGGCGTTTCCGGATGTCGAGCTGGCTGACTGGTTGACCGGGCGCAAGCCCATCCCCGCCGAGGCGGACAGCCCGATGCTGCGGCGGCTGCGCGACGCGGCGGCGGATGCCGCGCAATTCATGTCGCGGGAAAGACTGAACAACCTATGAGTCTGCTTACAGTTTATGGCGCGCCGGAAGGGTTCGACGCGGCGCTGATCGCCCGCCGGGCCGGCGAGACGGCAGGCGGCGTGGTTCATGCGGCCCGCGACGATGCACGGCTGGCCCGGCTCGCCGAAGCCATCGGCTTCTTCGCGCCGGAGATCGAGGTGCTGCGCTTCCCGGCCTGGGACTGCCTGCCCTATGACCGGGTTTCGCCGAATGGCAGCGTGGTGGCCGAGCGGGTGGCCACGCTGTGCCGGCTGATCGAGGCGCCACGCGGCCCCTTTGTGGTGCTGACCACGGTGAACGCGGCGGTGCAGCGCGTGCCGCCGCGCGATGTTTTCGCGGCGGCGAGCCTGCGCCTGACTGCGGGCGGCGCGGTCGAGCCGGGCCGCCTGCTCGGCTTCCTCGATGCCCATGGCTACCATCGCGCCGGCACCGTGATGGAAGCAGGCGACTACGCGGTGCGTGGCGGCATTATCGATGTCTTCCCCGCCGGGGAGCCGGCGCCCGTCCGCATCGACCTGTTCGGCGACACGATCGAGTCGATGCGCCGCTTCGACCCCGACACCCAGCGGAGCAGTTCGCCGGTGAGCGAGCTGATGTTCCGCCCTGCTTCCGAGGTGCCGCTCGATGCCGAATCCATCAGCCGCTTCCGCACCGGCTACCGGGAGATGTTCGGCCCGGACGCGGCGAGGGACCCGCTCTACGTCTCGCTTTCCGAGGGCAGGCGGCATCCGGGCATGGAGCACTATCTGCCGCTCTTCACCGGAGCGATGGACACGCTGTTTGATTATCTTCCCGGCGCCTCGGTCAGCCTCGATTATCAGGCGGAGGATGCGGCGCGGCTCCGCTTCGAACTGATCGAGGATCACGAGGCGGCGCGGCGTGCTCCGCCCAGGCCGGGAGACTTACCCTATCGGCCGGTGCCGCGCGCGCGGCTTTACCTCGACGATGCCTCGCTCGGCGCGGTGCTGGCGCATCGCCCTGGCTTCGCCTTTTCGCCCTTCGCCAGGCCGGAGGATGCCGCCGGGGTCGAGGCGGGAGGCCGCCCTGGCGCGATCCTGACCCAGGGCGCCGCCGGCGCCTCGGTATTCGATGAATTCCGGGGCATGGCCCAGCGCTGGCAGGGCAGCGGCAGGCGGGTGATCCTCGCCGCCTGGAGCGCCGGATCGCGGGAGCGGCTGGCGGCCCTGCTGCGCGAGCATGCCATGCCGAGCTTTCCTGTCGCCAGCGCCGCCGAGGCGCGCGCCACGCCGGGAAACACCATCCTGCTCGCGGTGCTGGGGCTGGAGCGCGGCTTCATCGCCGATGATCTCGTGGTGGTCGCGGAGCAGGACCTGCTGGGCGCGCGCATTGCCCGGCCGCCGCGGCGGCGGAGCCGCGCCGACCAGTTCATCGCCGACGCCACCGAGATCGCCGAGGGCGATCTGGTGGTGCATCAGGATCATGGCATCGGCCGCTATGACGGGCTGGTGACGCTGGCGGTGGACAGCGCGCCGCATGACTGCCTGCGCATTATCTACGACGGCGACGGCAAGCTGTTCCTGCCGGTGGAGAATATCGAGCTGCTGTCGCGCTTCGGCCAGGAAACCGCGGGGGTGGCGCTGGACAAGCTGGGCGGCGCCTCCTGGCAGGCACGCAAGGCGCGGGCCAAGAACCGCATCCAGGACATGGCGGCCGGGCTGATCCGCATCGCCGCCGAACGCAAGCTGCGCGATGCGTCGCTCCTCACCCCCGAGCCCGGCGTGTTCGATGAGTTCTGCGCCCGCTTCCCTTATACCGAAACCGAGGATCAGGCGCGGGCGATCGCCGACGTGCTGGAGGATCTCGCCTCCGGCAAGCCGATGGACCGGCTGATCTGCGGCGATGTCGGATTCGGCAAGACCGAAGTGGCCCTGCGGGCTGCCTTCGTCGCCGCCATGTCCGGCACCCAGGTCGCGGTGGTGGTGCCGACCACCCTGCTGGCGCGGCAGCATTTCCGCCTGTTCGCCGAACGCTTCGCCGGCCTGCCGGTGAAGGTGGCGCAACTTTCCCGCCTCGTCACCGCCAAGGAGGCGGGGGCGGTACGCGCCGGGCTTGCCGATGGCAGCGTCAACATCGTCGTCGGCACCCATGCATTGCTTGCCAAGTCGGTC
>DASTAF010000393.1:0-3814 GCA_035713005.1 Acetobacteraceae bacterium | reverse complement strand
AAGCTACGAGCAGTTCATGGTGCCCGCCGCCCTGCTCGGCGACATGGCTCCCTTCCTGCAGGACAACATGCCTGTCACCATCGATCTCGTCGAGGGCGATCCGGTCGGCATCCACCTGCCCGCCACCGTCACCCTGGAAATTGTCGAGGCCGACCCTGTCACTAAGGGCCAGACCGCTTCCTCCTCCTATAAACCCGCCAGGCTCAGCAACGGCGTGAAGACCATGGTGCCGCCCTTCATCGAGGCGGGCGAACGCGTCGTCGTCCGCACCGAGGATGCCAGCTACGTGGAACGCGCCAAAGGGTAGACCGAAAGGCAGGGGCTCTCCCTCCGGCGCCTTCGCCCCTGGACCCAGCCAAAGGCTGAGCCTTTGGAATCCGCTAATCAGCCTCTTGCTGGCGGGAGATAGTAAGTTCTCTTGCACCACAGCCCATTCCCCACCAGCAAGAGGCTAAACTAATGGTTCTAAGGGTCTAGCCCTTAGTCGGGGGTTCGGGGGACAAAGTCTCCCGACCTTCGCCCCACCCCTTGGAGTGTTACGCCCATGATGCCACGGCAATCGGCGCATATGACGGTGATGATCGCGGCGGCGCAAAAGGCGGCAAAGCGGCTGATCCGGGATTTCAACGAGGTCGAGCAGCTTCAGGTCTCGGTGAAGGGGCCGTCGGATTTCGTCACCCAGGCGGATCTGCGCTCGGAGCAGACGATCCGCGAGGAGCTGGCGCGGGCGCGCCCCGGCTATGCCTTCCTGATGGAGGAAAGCGGCGAGAGCGGCTCGGACAAGTGGTCCTGGCGCTGGGTGGTGGACCCGCTGGACGGCACCACCAATTTCCTGCACGGCATTCCGAACTGGGCAATCTCGATCGGGCTGGAGCGGCGGCTGCCGGATGGTGGATCGGAGATGGCGGCGGGCATTGTCTATGCGCCGGCGCTGAACGAGTTGTTCTGGGCGGAAAAGGGCACCGGGGCCTATCTGAACGAGCGGCGCCTCAGGGTTTCGGCACGGCGGGACTGGTCGGAGGCGCTGTTCGCCACCGGGATTCCCTTCGCCATCACTGCCCCGCGCAACCGGCTGGCTTTCGCGCGTGTTCTGGGCGGGCTGATGCCGGAGATCGCCGGGGTGCGCCGGTTCGGCGCGGCGGCGCTCGATCTCGCCTGGGTCGCGGCGGGGCGGTATGACGGGTTTTGGGAACTCGGCCTGCATCCGTGGGACATGGCGGCGGGTTCGCTGCTGGTTCGCGAGGCGGGTGGCTACGCCACCGATCCGGCAGGGAAGGAAGGGCTCGGGCGCGATATCGTCGCGGGCAACCCGCATCTGCAGCCGCGCCTGCGCGAAGCGGTAGCAGCCGCCCTGGAACAAGGATAACTTGGCGCAGTTTCATCATCGCCGCTTTTCCAGTACAAATTCTCCATGATGCGGAGATTGGGTCTCGTCCTGCTCCTGTCGATCGGCATGACACCGGCATATGCCCAGGTGACGATCAGCCAGCGCGCGCTGGAGCAACTCGGCGGCGCGCCGGTGAAATCGGCAAAGCCACCGCTGGCAAAGCCGCGCCGGATTATCAGGCGAAGGGTGACGGTTCATGTCGCCTTGCCGAAGCCCCCGCCGGAAGTCCGTCCCCCTGCGCCGGTCGTGGCCGCCGCGCGCATCCCCCCTCCCCCTAGAGCGGTGCCGCCCAGGCCCCAGCCGCCGCGAAGCCTGACGCTGATCTTTCCGGGTGAGACGGCGGCGCTGCCGCCGGGCGCGGGAGAGACGCTGCGGAAGCTGGCGGATGCACCGGGCGGAACAGCCAGGCGTTATGACATCGCCGCGGCGGCGCCAGGAATCCCCGGCGACCTTTCGGTGGCGCGCCGCCTCTCGCTCAACCGGGGTCTTGCCGTGCGGGCAATATTGAGGAAAGCTGGCGTGCCGCCCAGCCACATCATCCTCCGTGCCATGGGCAGCGTTCCCCATGCGGATGACCGGGTCACGGTCACGCAAATGCCATGATCGCCTCCCCGAACCGCCACTTCAGAGATGGTGCATCCTCATGACGCAGCCGACCCGGTATCTGATCCGCATGGTGATTTTCCTGGTCGCCGTCTATGGGCTGGCGGCGTTCATCTCCCCCACGCTGATCCCGTTCTACATGGCCAATCCAGTGGTCAATTCGGTGATCGCGCTGGTGGAGATCTTCGGCGTGATTTGGAATCTGCGGCAGGTGCTGCGACTGCAGCCCGAGGTGACCTGGGTGGAGCGGTTCAAGCGCACCCGCGAGTCGATCGAACACCTGCACCCGCCCAAGCTGCTTTCGCCGATGGCGCGGATGCTCTCCAGCCGCGGCGAAGGAGATCGCCGACTCACTATCTCGGTGCAGAGCATGCGCACCCTGCTGGATGGCATCGCCAGCCGGCTGGACGAGAGCCGCGAGCTTTCACGCTACGTCACCGGGGTGATGATCTTCCTCGGCCTGCTCGGCACCTTCTGGGGCCTGCTGAAAACCGTCTCGGCGGTGGCGGGCGTCATCCACGGCATGAGCCTCGCGGGCAGTGATGTGAACGCGATGTTCGACCAGCTGAAATCCGGCCTCGCCGGCCCGCTCGCCGGCATGGGCACCGCCTTCTCCTCCTCGATGTTCGGCCTTTCGGGCGCGCTCATCCTCGGCTTTCTCGATCTCACCGCCGGTCAGGCGATGAACCGGTTCTTCAACGAGCTTGAGGAGTGGCTGGCCAGCCTCACCCGCCTCTCCTCCGGCGCGCTGGCCGGTGATGGCGAGACTCCGGTGCCGGTCTATGTCCAGGCGCTGCTGGAACAGGCGGCCGAGAACATGGAAGCGCTGCAGCGGGTACTGACGCGCACCGAGGATGGCCGGGCGCAGTCGAATCAATCAATCCACGCGCTGGCCGAGCGGATGAACACGCTGCTCGATGTCGTCCAGGCGGGCCAGAAGGCGATACTGAAGATCGGTGAGGGCCAGGCGGCGCTCGCGCGCCTCGCCGACCATCGCGATTCCGGCGGGGATGACATCGCCCGCGCGCATCTGCGCAATATCGAGCTTCTGCTGGCGCGGATGATTACAGAAACAGAACAAGGCCGCACCCAGCTCACGACCGATCTGCGCAGCGACATCCGGCTGCTCGCCCGCACCCTCGCCGGGCGCTACGACGACGTGCGGGGCTGATCCATGGCGCTCTCGCTGCGCAGAAGGGGCGGCAACGGGCTTGAGGCCTGGCCCGGCTATGTCGATGCGCTCTCCACCCTGCTTATGGTCACGATTTTCGTGCTGCTGGTCTTCGTGCTGGCTGAAGCCTTTCTCTCCGCCGCGCTTTCCGGTTCGAACAGCACCATCGCCTCGCTGCGCGGCGAGATCGCCCAGCTTTCCAGCGTGCTCTCGCTGGAGAAGTCGAAGGTCGCCTCGCTGAACGACGAGCTGGCCAGCATGAGCACGCTGTTGAAATCGACGAAGGCGAAGAATGCCTCGCTCTCGTCGGAACTCGCATCGGCAAATCAGGCGAAGGCCCGGGCCAATGCCGAAATGGCGGCGGTGAACGCGAAGCAGGCGGCGCTCATGGCCGCGCTCTCGGATGCAAAGGCGCAGGCCGCCGCGGCGCGCTCACGGATCGCCGGGCTTCAGGCGCAGATCGCCAATGCCCAGGGGGCGCCCTCGCTGAAGGACGAACTCGCCAGCACCCGGGCGAAGCTCGCGGGGCAGACGCAATTCTCCGTCCAGGCGGTTGAGCAGATCAATCTGCTCAACGAGCAGATCGCCGCGCTGCGGCTGCAATTGCGCGTCATCGCCGCGGCGCTGGACGCCGCCGCCAGCAAGGACAAGGC
>DASTAF010000392.1:0-2586 GCA_035713005.1 Acetobacteraceae bacterium | reverse complement strand
CCTCAACGATGCCGAGCTGGAGGCGATCATCGCCGCCGCGGCGAAGGCGGGCGCCTCCAATGCCGGGGCGGTGCTGCTGCGCCTGCCGCACGAGCTGCGGGAATTGTTCACCGAATGGCTGGAGCGGGTGATGCCGGACCGGGCGCGCCACGTGCTCGCCCTGATCCGGGAGACGCGCGGCGGCAGGCTGAACGACGCGACATTCGGCAGCCGCCACACCGGCACGGGCAATTACGCGACCCTGCTCGCCCAGCGCTTCGACCGGGCGGCGCGGCGATGCGGCCTTGCCGGCGGCTTCGCCCCGCTCTCCTGCGAGCATTTCTCCCGCCCCGCCGCGGCCGAGCCCGCTCCACCGCGCCAGCTCTCCCTGTTCGACGCCATGGGCTGAGCCCCCGCGCTTGTTGCTGTCCGTGACGGCGGAAGGTACAGCCCTTCCATGGGGGTTGTGGTCGGTACGGGTTCAGCAGACAGAAGGAATGGATGAGGCGGCGCGGGCGCATCAGCACCCCGGATCGCGGACCGAGGCTGCCATGGATACTGGCGGGCCTGGTGATGGTGGTCGGGATCGCCGTGCTGGCGCTGCCGCCCGTGCTCTCCGCGGATTACCATCGCGCCGCCATCGAGGCGCTGGCGAGCCGGCTGACCGGGCGGAGCGTGACGATCAAGGGGCGGATCAGCCTTTCGCTGGTGCCGGCGCCGCAGATCATCGCCGACCGGGTGAGGATTGGCAGCCCGCGCGGCGGGCGGATCAGCGCGAAATCGCTGCGGCTGGAGCTGGCGCCGCGCGCCCTGCTGCTGGGCGAGTTGCGCCCGACGCGGGTGACCCTGCATGCGCCGGAGATCGTCCTGCCCTGGCCGCTGCCGGGCGGCGCCTCCTCCATCCTGCCGCCGCCCTGGCTGATCTCGCTTCATGCGAAAATCGAGGACGGCACCATCGCCCTGGGCGAGCTGGTGTTCGAGCATGCCGATCTCTCCATCTTCATCGGCGGGCGGCACGGGGTGCTGGCCGCCTCGGGGACCGGGCAGATATTCGGAGCCCCGGTCGACGCCCGGCTGAATATCGGCGGCGCGGACGATGCCGGGCTGACCCCGGTGGAGGCCGGCATCTCGACGGCTTCCAGGGGCCAGCCGGGGCAGGGCGCCGATCTCGACTTCAAGGGCAGCGTCAGCCGGTCGAGCGTGCTGGTTGGCGCGCTGGCGGGCTATGCCCCGGCCTCGGCGGTGCGCGCCTTCAGGCTCGGCCACGCCCTGCCGGACGCGCCGCTGCGCTTCACCGCCAAAGCCCAGGCCAGCCGGACGCGCATCAATCTAACCGCGCTTGATCTCGCCGCCGGAGACGCGCGGCTGCACGGCGATGCCGGGATCAACCTCACCACTGGCCTGCCGAGGCTGGTGGTTCACGGCCATGGAATCGATCTTTCGCCCATCCTCGCGCTGCTTGGCCAGGGCGAGGGGATTCCGATGCGGGTGCGGGCCGATCTGGCCGCCTCGCGGCTCGACGGCTTCGCCTTCGGGCGGATCGGCGGCGATTTCCGCGTCTCGCCCGACCGCACCGATATCCGCTCGCTCACCGGATCGCTCCCCGGCGGCGGGACGTTCAGCCTGCGGGGCGCGCTGCGCAAGGGCGGCGCGCTGGACGGACGATTCAGCCTCGCCGACCCCGCCCCGCCGCTGCTGTTCAGCACGCTTTCGGCGGGGCCGCTGCCCGCGCTTTCCGCCCTCCCGCCGATAACCGCCCCGCTGGACATGCGGGGGGAGATTCATCTTCGCGGGCAGGGAGGCCATGTGAGGCTGGCGCGGCTGCGGGGCGGGATCGGAGCCGGGAAGGGAGCGGCGCGCTTCACCGGCGGTATCGTCATCGCGCGGCATGGCCAGGGCAAGGCCCAGAGCCTGCGCCTCGCCGTCAGCCTCGATTTCGCCCGGCTGGACGTGACGCCGCTGCTCCGCCTCGCCCGGGCGCCGCCGCCATTGGGCCCGGTGACCGCCGAGATCGCCCTCACCGCGAGGCAGGCGCGGATCGGCCCGGCCTGGATGCGGGATTTCCTCCTCGATGCGCGGATGCGCCACGGCATCATGGTGCGGGCGCTCGATTTCCATGCCGGGCGGACGATGGTGACGCTGCGCGGCGCGCGGGCCGCTTCCGGCGCCATCACCCAGGCGAGGCTGCTGGTGGCCGGGCCGGATGCCGGAAGCGCCCTGGCGCTGCTGCCCGTCGCGCTGCCGGCGGGGCTGCGGGCGGGGAAGCTGCTGAAATCGCCCTTCGCGGCGGAACTCGCGGCATCCGGCCCGCCGGGGAAGCTGGCGGCGGCGGCGGTGCTGCATCTCGGCGGTGCGCGGATCGAGGCCAGCCCGATCATCGACCTGGGGAATTTCACCGCCAGCGGGCCACTCTCGCTGCGCGCCCCCTATGCCGCCGGGGTGCTGCGGTCCCTCGGCTACAAGGCGGGGATGGACTGGCCCGGCCCCGGCTCCATCGGGCTGCGGGCGGATTTCTCCGCCGCGCCCCATCATTTCGAGCTGCCGAATTTCGTGCTGTCCCTGGGCGCGCTGACCACCTCCGGGCGGCTGATCCTCGACGGGCGCGGC
>DASTAF010000391.1:0-5068 GCA_035713005.1 Acetobacteraceae bacterium | reverse complement strand
GCACCAGTCATTCTCCTCGCCATAGCCCTGCGCGAACACATCCTCCCGCAACAGCCCCGTCGCCCTCAGGCAGTCATGCCGGATCGCCATGCAGAAGCCGATGGCGGTGGGAATCTCCACCAGCGCGCCGCGATTGGCCCTCGCCGCCAGCCGGTCCAGCGCAATGGTGCCGGCAAGATCGGGCGCCGGATTGCCGCCGCCCCGCTTCGGATAGCTGAGGATCGTCGCCTCGTTGGAAAATGGCGTGACGCTGCCCGCCTCCGGCCGCGCATAGAGCGCCGCGTGCAGCCGCGCCACCGCGCCGGGCGGCACCAAAGTATCGGCATTGAGCAGCAGGATGTCGCACGCGCCCAGAAGCCGGCGGGCCGCCCGCATCCCGGCATTCGCCGCAGCCGGAAAGCCGCGATTGCGCCGGTGCCGGATCAGCCTGATCCGCCCTGCCCGCGCATGATCCGCGAGCAAGGCGCGCAGCGCCGGTTCCGGGCTGGCGTCATCGACCACGATCACCGGCACCCCTTGCCGCAGCGCCGCGAACAGCGAATCCAGCGCCGCCCCGGTCAGCGCGGCATCCCGATAGGCCGGAACCACCACGGCCAGGGGCCTTTGCTCCGGCACCGAATCCGGGGGCGTGCCGGTGAAATCCGCCGGCCTCGGCCTGGGACGGGCGGGCAAGGGGTGAACCGGCGAGCCATAGAGCGCCACGCCATCCGCCCCGGCGACGGCAAAAGGAGGGGTAAGCCGCGCCAGCGCGCGTTTCGGCAGATGAAAGCCGTGGCGCGGGCGGAACGGCGCCTCCGGGGCAGGTTCCAGCAGCCTGCCGCATCGTATCGCGCGGCGCCTTCCCGCCGCATCGGTCAGCATCAGTTCCGGCGCCGCCTCGGGCGCGGCCGGGCGCACCGCCCAGCCGGAAAGCCCTTCCTCATCGAGCCGGACGATGCCCTCGATCCGGCGGATCGCCGCGGGGTCGGCCGCGCCGCGCCAGCCGGGATGCCCGGCCCGCTTCGCGATCGCCCGCGCCAGTGCCTCGAATTCCAGCGTGTCCGGCGGCTCGTGGCGCGCCAGCAGCGAAGCCAGCGCCTGAGCCGCGCCAGGCGCATCACCAGCCCGATGGCGCATCGCCGCCAGGCCCAGCCACGCCGCCGCCAGATCCCATCTTGTGGCCAGACCGGCGAAGATCGCCGCCGCCTCCCCGTCCCCGGCCGCCGCCAGCACCATCGCCAGTTCGAGCACCGGCCTCGGATCGTCGGGAGCCAGGCGGCGCACCCGCTCGAACCAGAACCGCGCCGCTCCCGGATCGCCCGCCTCGCGCGCCGCCCGCGCCAGGGACCATGCCTGCGCCGCATCCGCCTCCCGGCGGCGCCGCACATCATCCTGGCTCAATCGCCGACCGCCCTGGCCGGAATCTCCCCTGGCTGCATTTCCACCGGCTGCATCTCCTCGGCCTCGATCTCGGCGAGATCGAGCCGCGCCTCCTGCACGCCCTGATCCAGCGCCCGCCGCAGCCAGGTCTTCGCCGCCACGGGATCGGCCGGCCCGGCCAGCCCTTTCCGCAGATACCGGCCGAGCATCATCTGCGCGAGCGGGTGGCCGAGTTCGGCGGCGCGCTGAAACCAGCGCAGCGCCTCGGCGCGGTCCACCGGAATGTCGTGCCCGCCGCCATGCAGCGCGCCCAGCGCGAACATCGCCCCGGCATGGCCTGCGGCCGCGCCCTTCCCGAACAGCGCCCGCGCCGCCGCATGATCGCGCGCGCAGCCGCGCCCGTTCACCAGCATCTCGCCCAGCGTCACCTGCGCCTCGACCATGCCGGCCCCGGCGGCGCGGCGGATCCAGCGCACGGCCTCCACCGGATCGGCGGCAACCCCCCTGCCGTCGAGCAGCATCCGCCCGTACCAGTATTGCGCGTTGACGACGCTCTCGGCGGCGCGGCGCAGCCAGAAGGCGGCCCGCGCCTCGTCGCGCGGCACGCCCACGCCCTCGGCGAGGCAGACGCCGTAATTGAACGCGCCGATCAGATCGCCCGATTCCGCCGCCCGCTCGAACCATTCATGGATCGGCAGACCGTCCAGCGCCTCGTTGCGGGCCTCGCCCTTCAGCAGCATGTTGCCGAGATCGGCCTGCGCCTTGGCATCCCCCGCCTCCGCCGCCCGCGCCAGCCAGCGCGCCGCCTCGTCCGCGTCCCGCGCCACGCCGGCCCCAGTCAGATAGAGCATGGCCAGCGCCCGCGCCGCCGCCTTGTGCCCGGCCTCCGCCGCGCTGCGGAACCAGATCGCCGCCTCGGCGTAATTGGGCGGAAGATCGCCGCCGCGCGCGTAGAGATCGCCCACCAGCGCCGCCGCCTCCGGATCGCCGGCGACCGCCGCCCGGCGCAGCCATGATTCGCCCTCGGTGGGGTCGGGGGCGCAGCCCTGCCCGGCGAGCAGCATCGCGCCCAGCTTGGCCTGGGCGTTGCGCACCCCGTGGATCGCCGCCTTGCGGTAATGGGTCAGCGCCCGCGCCGGGTCCGGCAGCACCCCCACCGCCTGCTCGTGCACCACGCCGAGCAGGTAATGCGCGGTCGGCAGATCGGCCTCCGCCGCCCGCTCGATCTCGATCCGCGCCGCCGCCGTCGCCTCGGCGGTGACGGCCTTGCGCATCAGGATCATCCCGTAGCCCAGATGCCCCTGCGGCCAGCCCGCCCCGGCGGATTTGCGATACCATTCCTCCGCTTCCGCCGGATCGCGCATTTCCTCCGGCCCGTTCGAGAGGATGAAGCCGAGCATGGCCTGCCCGTCCGGCGAGCCCGCCTCCGCCGCCTGCCGCGCCCAGGGCAGGGCGGCGTGAAAATCCGCCCCGCCATCGCTGGCCGCATCGCCGAACAGGGAAAGCCCATCCTTCAGCGAGGACGCCTTCAGCCCGTGCAGGAACAGGCTGGCCATCCGGCACTGGCTCTGGACATGCCCGGCCTGCCCGGCGCGGGCGAACCAGCGCGCCGCCTCCACCGCCCCGCGGGCGACGCCGCTGCCTTCCAGATAGCACTCGCCGAGCCGGAACGCCGCCTCCGCCAGTCCCGCCTCGGCCGCCACGGCGAAAAGCCGCGCCGCCCGCGCCGCCTCGCCCGCCTCCAGCAGGGCGATCCCGCGCCTCAGCGCCTTGGCGGGGGCGGCGGCTGCCACCCGGTCGAACAGGTTCATCGACGGCATTCGTTACGGCTCGTGCAGGCTGTTATAGGCGACGGGCATGATCTTGGTCAGGAAATAGCTCAGGATCGTCCGCCTGCCCACCTTGATGTTGGCGTTCAGCGGCATGCCGGGAACCAGCCGGAAGCCCGAGGGCGTGTTGTGCAGCATCAGCTCGTCGAGCGTGATGGTGCTGCGGTAATAGAGCGTGCGGGGCCGGTTGGGCAGGGCCGAGCCGCCCTCGGATGGCGGCGCCTCGGGGCTGAAACTGTCGGCGCTGATCGATTCCACCGTGCCCTTGGCGGAGCCGTAGCGGAGGAAATCCAGCGTGTCGAAATTCACCGTCACCGGGTCGCCCACATGGACGAAGCCCGATTCGCTGCCGCTGATATCCGCCTCCACCGCCAGCGGCGCGTCGATCGGCACCAGCGAGATCAGCTTCTCGCCCGACTGCATCACCGATCCCACCGAAATCCGGGCGACCGTCAGCACGATGGCGTCGCGCGGCGCGCGCAGCACCACCAGCTGGTCCTGCAGCTCCGCCTTGGAGAGATCCTGCTGCGCCGCGATCAGCTTGTTGCCGGCGGTGGCGAGCTGCTCGGAGACATCCGCCTGCCATTTCTTCTCATAGGCGTCCCGCTCGGCCCGCTGCGCGGCGAGGTCGCGCTCCCCGGCGGCGGCGGTGGAGATGGCCCCCGCCAGCGAGCTTGCCACCGAAAGCCGGTCATCCTGGGCGATCAGCGAGTTCAGCCGGCTGCCCACCTGCAGCCGCTGCAGCTTCTCCCGCATTCCTTCCACCGCCTGCGCGACATTGACCCGCTGCTTGTAGAACGAGGCCTCGCGCACGCTCTTGGCGATGACCATCTGCAGCTCGGCGATCTTCTGATTGTAGTTCTCGATGGTATAGACGTGCTGGGCCCGGCGCTGGGCGAAGATCGCCGCCTGCAGCGCCTGATAAGTGTTCGGATGGGCGGGGGCGTAAATCCCGCCCGCCGCCTCGGCGCGCAGCCGCGCCTTCTCCGCCGAAAGCGCCGCCACCTGCGCCCGCAGCGCCGTCAGGTCGGCGCTGGCGAAGGTCGGGTTCAGCCGCGCCAGCAGTTGCCCCTTGCGGACGATCTCCCCCTCATGCACGTCGATCGACTGCACGATGGCGGTGCCGAAGGGCTGCATGACGATGTCGCGGGCAGTGGAAACCAGCTTGCCCTGCGCCGTCACCACCTTGTTCACCCGCACCGTGCCCGCCACCACCAGGAGCAGCAGCACCATGCCGGCGATCAGGAAGGTGGTGGAGCGCGCCACCGGCGGCACCGGGGTCGCGATCACCGCGGCGGTGGGGGACTGGAACTCCAGCAGCGCCAGCGGCGTGTCGGCGGCCAGGGCGGCGGCGGAACCGGCATCGGCGGACTCCGCCCCGCGCAGCTTGATCATGCCCATCGTCAGTCTCCCTGCGCGATCGTCGGCGTCGGCGTGCGCCGCCCGCCCTGGGGGTCGAGATGCCGGTTCTGCTGCAGCCACAGATGCCGGTACACCGGGCAGCGCTCCACCAGCTCGTCATGGGTGCCGATATCGGCGGTCTGGCCCTTGTCCATCACCAGGATCTGGTCGCAGTCGATCAGCGAGGCCAGCCGGTGCGAGACGATCACCATGGTCCGCCCCTTGGCGATGCGCAGCAGATTGGCGTTGATCAGCGCCTCGCTCTCCGGGTCGAGGGCGCTGGTCGCCTCGTCCAGGATCAGGATGCGCGGATCGGCGATCAGGGCGCGGGCGATGGCCAGTCGCTGCTTCTGCCCGCCCGAGAGATTGGGCGAGCCTTCCTCGATCCAGGTCTCGTAGCCCTGGGGCAGCCGCTCGATGAACTCCTCCGCCCCCGCCAGCCTCGCGGCGCGGATCGCATCCTCGAAGGAAAGCCCCGG
>DASTAF010000390.1:0-2450 GCA_035713005.1 Acetobacteraceae bacterium | reverse complement strand
GCAAGGGCGCCCGCCATGTCGCGCTCATCACCGGCGAGGAAAAAATCCTGCCGCCCGAGGCGCGATATTTCGCCTGCACGGTGGAGGCGATGCCGCTGGACCGGCGCGTGGAGTTCGTCGCGGTCGATGAAATCCAGCTTTGCGCCGATCCGGACCGCGGGCATGTGTTCACCGACCGGCTGCTGCATGCGCGCGGCATGGTGGAGACCATGTTCCTCGGCGCCGAGACCATCCGCAAGCTGCTGAAGCGGCTGGTGCCGGAGGCCGAGATCGAAACGCGCCCCCGGCTGTCCCAGCTCAGCTATACCGGCCCCGCGAAGCTCTCCCGCCTGCCGCCACGCTCGGCCGTCGTCGCCTTCTCCGCCGCCGAGGTCTATGCCATCGCCGAACTCATCCGCTCGCGCCGGGGCGGCTGCGCGGTGGTGATGGGGCGCCTCAGCCCGCGCACCCGCAACGCGCAGGTGGCGCTCTATCAGGACAAGGAAGTGGACTTCCTGGTCGCCACCGACGCGATCGGCATGGGCCTGAACATGGATGTCGATCATGTCGCCTTTGCCGGACTGTCGAAATTCGATGGCCACCGGCCTCGGCCCCTGATGGCTTCCGAAATCGCCCAGATCGCCGGCCGGGCCGGGCGCGGCATGCGCGACGGCACCTTCGGCGTGACCGCCAACTGCCCGCCTCTGGACGAGGAACTGGTCAACGCGGTGGAAAGCCATGCCTTCGAGCCGCTCGAGCATCTGTTCTGGCGCAATGCCGAACTTGATTTCGGCTCCGTCCACGGCCTGCTCGCCAGCCTCACCGCGCCGCCGGACCGTCCGGGCCTCGTGCGCGGCAATGAGGCTTCCGATCTCGCCATCCTGGAGGCGCTGTCCGGCGACCTCGCGATCCGCGAGGCGGCGAGCCGCCCGCGCGACGTCCGGCTGCTCTGGGATGCATGCCAGATTCCGGACTTCCGCAAGCTGGCCACCGACAGCCACACGAAACTCTGCGCCAAGGTGTTCCATCATCTGCACGAGGATGGCAGGCTGCCGGAGGACTGGGTGGCTTCCCAGATCGCCGGGCTCGGCCGCACCGACGGGGATATCGACACGCTGATGCAGCGTCTCGCCGATGTGCGCATCTGGGCCTATATCGCCGCGCGCTCCGACTGGGTGACGGGTGCCGTCGCCTGGCAGGCGCGGGCGCGCGAGGCCGAGGATCAGCTTTCCGACGTGCTGCACGAGAAGCTGATGGCCCGCTTCGTCGACCGGCGGGCGGCCAAGCTCACCCGCAGGCTGGAAAGCGGCGAGGATCACGCCTTGTTCTCGGCGGTCAGCGCCCGTGGCGAGGTTCTGGTGGAGGGGCACGAGGTCGGGCGTGTCGAGGGCTTCGGCTTCAAGCCGGACGAATCGGCGAGCGGGGCCGACAAGCGTCTGGTGCTGCGCGCGGCGCGGCGGGCGCTGGCGGCGGAGATGCCGCGCCGGGTGGCCGCGCTGGATACAGCGGAAGATGCCGTCTTCGCCATCGAGGGCCAGCACATCCTCTGGAACAATGTCGCCATTGCCCGGCTGAAGCGGGGGGCATCGCTGCTGGCGCCCATCGCCGAGGTGCTGCCGAGCGAATTCCTCGACGGCGCCCGCCGGGAAACGGTGAGGGCGCGGCTGCAGGCTTTCGTCACGGCGCGGATCGGCACCGGGCTGACGCCCCTGTTCGCGGCACTCTCGGCGGATGCGCCCCCGAACCTGCGCGGTCTGCTGCACCGGCTGGCTGAATCCGGCGGCGTGCTGCCGAACGAGGCGGCGGATGCCGCGATCCTGCCGGAGGAGCGCGCCGGCCTGAAGCGGCTGCAGATCAGAGTTGGCCGTTTCGCGCTCTACATGCCGGCGCTGCTGAAGCCCCGCGCCGCCGCCCTGCGCGCCCTGCTCTGGTCGGTCTGGCACCGGATGACGGTGCCGGAGCTTCCGGCCCCGGGGCTGGTCTCGATTCCCGCTCCGCAGTGGCCGCCGGAATTCGCGATCTATCTCGGCTGGGTGCCGGCAGGGCCGAAGGCGATCCGGCTGGACATCGCCGAGCGCATCGCGGCGGAATGCTTCCATGCCGCGCGCCGCCATCCGGTCATGGTGCCGCCCGATCTCGCATCCAGGCTTTCCATCGGCCAGGCCGAACTGCCCGCCGTGCTGCGCGCCTTCGGCCTCCGGCTGAGTCCCGCCGAGATTCTGCCTGACCGGAAGTTCGGCCCTCCCGCGCCGGCTTTGCTCGGCATCGCCAGGCGCGGCCCGCGCCCCCGGGCGGAAGAGTCGGCAAGGGTGATAAATCCCGATCATCCATTCGCCGCCCTCGCCCCGTTCCGGAGGATCGCATCCTGATGGCTCCGGAGGAGGAGGGGCCGGACTGGCAGCGGCTCGACAAGTTCCTCTTCCATACCCGCTTCGTGAAGACCCGCGCGGCGGCGAGCCGCCTGATCTCGG
>DASTAF010000389.1:0-6189 GCA_035713005.1 Acetobacteraceae bacterium | reverse complement strand
ACCGCGCCGGCGAGGAGGTGGCCATCGCCACCGTCACCGAAACCTGGGGCAGCAGCCCCCGCCCGGCCGGCAGCCGGATGGCGGTGACGCGCTCCGGCAGGATGGCGGGTTCGGTATCGGGCGGCTGCATCGAGGGCGCGGTGGCGGAGGCGGCGCTGGAGAGCCTGGCAACCGGCCGGCCTCGCCTGCTCGATTTCGGGGTGACGGATGAGCGCGCCTGGGAGGTCGGCCTCGCTTGCGGGGGAAAGGTGAAGGTCTTCGTGGAACCGCTGCGATGAAGCCGGAGATTCTCGCCGCGCTGAACGAGGCGGCGGCGGCGCGCCGCCCTGTTGCCTACGCGGTGCGGCTTGATGACGGCGCCGGTTTCCTGCTTCCCGATCCGGATGCGCCTCAGCCGGCCGCGCCCGAGGCTCTTGCGGCCAGGGCGGCGGAGATGCTGGAGGCCGACCGCAGCGGCACCGTCGCCATCGGCGGCGAATCCTGGTTCATCGAGGCGCGCAACCCGAAGCCGCGCCTGATCCTCGTCGGCGCGGTGCATATCGCGCAGAGCCTGGCGCCGCTGGCGGCGATGACCGGCTTCGACGTGGCCGTGGTCGATCCGCGCCGCGCCTTTGCCTCGCCGGAGCGCTTCCCCGGCATCGAGGCTATCGTGAGATGGCCCGACGAGGCGCTCGATTCCCTGCGCCCGGATCGCGGCACTGCCGTGGTCACCCTTACCCATGATCCGAAGCTCGACGATCCGGCACTGAACCGCGCCCTGCGCTCGGATGCAGTCTATATCGGCGCGCTGGGATCGCGGAAGACCCATGCGGCGCGCTGCCAGAGGCTGGGCGAGGCAGGGTTCGACGCTGGCTCCATCAGGCGGATACGTGGCCCGGTAGGGCTCGCCATCGGCGCCGTCACCGCGCCGGAAATAGCACTTTCGATCATCGCCGAAATCGTCGCGGTCAGGCGGGGCGGCGCGCTCTCGCTCCGCGAGGCGGCATGATCTTCGGCCGCGTTCCGGCCAGGGAGGCGGCGGGAGGCATGCTCGCCCACAGCGCCAGGGTGAAATCCCGCCTGATCCCGAAGGGCACGGTGCTGGACGAGGCCGCCATCGCGGCGCTGATCTCTGCCGGATTTTCCCATGTGACGGTGGCGAGGCTTGAGGAAGGCGACGTGCCGGAGGCCGATGCCGCCCGCGAGCTGGGTGACCTGCTGGCCGGGCCGGGGCTGCGCTGCTCCGCCCCGGTGCATGGCCGCGTTAATCTCTTCGCCACAGCCGCGGGCCTGCTCCGGCTGGATGCCGCCGCCATCGCGGCGATCAACCTTCTCGACGAAGCCATCACCCTGGGCACGCTGGCGGATGCCGCGCCGGTGGCGGCGGGCGAGATGATCGGCACGCTCAAGATCGTTCCCTTCGCCGTGCCGGCCGTGACCATGGCGGCAGTGCGGAACCTGCTGGACCAGGGTGCGCCCTTGCTCACTGTCAGGCCGTTCCGGCATCTGCGCGTCGGGCTGGTGCTCTCGCGCCTGCCGCATCTGAAGGACGCGGCGATCCGGCACACGATCGAGGCCACCCGTGCCAGGGTTGCCGGGCGCGGCGGTACGCTGCTGGAATCCATTGAAACCGCCCATGAGACGGCGCCCATCGCCGCCGCTATCAGAGCGCTGCGCTTGCAGGGGGCGGAGCTGATCCTGGTCGCGGGGGCATCGGCGGTCACCGACCGTCTGGATGTCGCCCCCGCCGCCATCGTTGAGGCCGGCGGGGAGGTCACCCGCTTTGGCATGCCGGTCGATCCCGGCAACCTGATCTGCTTCGGAAGCCTGGATGGCGGCACTCCCGCGATCATCCTGCCCGGCTGCGCCCGCAGCCCCAAGCTCAACGGCATCGACTTCGTGCTGGACCGCGCCTTTGCCGGCGAAGCCCTGACCTCGGCCCTGATCGCGCGCATGGGGGTGGGCGGGCTGCTGAAGGATTTCTCCCCCCGGCCGGATTCGCGGGCCGCCTTGCGCGCGGCGCCGGTCACCAAGGCGGCGCCACGGATCGCCGCGATCATCCTGGCGGCGGGACGATCCAGCCGCGCGGCGCCCGCCAACAAGCTGCTCGCTCGCCTGCCGGATGGCCGCACCATGATCGAAACCACCGTCGATCACGCCCGCGCGGCGAGGATCGGCGCGGTCGTCGTCGTCACCGGGCATGACGTGGAATCCGTTAGGGCGGCGCTGGCCGGGCGGGATGTCACCTTCGTTCACGCTCCGGATTTCGCCGAGGGAATGGCGCACAGCATCCGCGCCGGCATCGCCGCCCTGCCGGAGGATATCGGCGCCGCGCTGATCTGCCTTGGTGACATGCCGTTAGTCAGCGCGCCGATGCTCGACCGGCTGATCGGCGCTTATGATCCCGATGAGGGCCGCGCCATCGTGGTGCCCGCGCATCGCGGGCGGCGCGGCAATCCGGTGCTGTGGGACCGGCGCTTCTTTCCCACGCTCTCGCATCTCGAAGGCGATGCGGGGGCGCGGCGCATCCTTTCCGCCAATCTGGAACTGGTGGCGGAGGTGGAGATGGAGAGCAACGCCGTTCTCCTTGATTTCGATACGGCCGATGCGATAACCGCGCTGCAAGAATCGCAATCCCTTAAGGAAATGCCATGAAGCCCATCCTCGTCACCACCCGTTCCCTGCCGCCATCGGTCACTGCCCGCGCCGAGATGGATTACGTGGTGCGCGCGCTGGACCTCAACGGCGATTTCGATCCCGCGCGCTTCCTGAAGGCGGCCGATGGAGCTGACGCCGTGTTAGTAACCCCGGCTGACCGGATCGATGCGGCGGTGGTCTCGGCCCTGCCTGGATCAATCCGCGTGCTAGGGACATTTTCGGTCGGCACCGATCATATCGATCTCGCCGCCACCCGCGCGAGGGGGCTGCCGGTGGTGCACACGCCGGATGTGCTCTCTTTCGCTACCGCCGAACTGGCGCTGACGCTCATGCTGATGGCCGCGCGCCGGGCGGGCGAGGGCGAGCGCGCCCTGCGCACCGGGCGGTGGGGCGGATGGAAGCCGGATTTCATGCTCGGCACCAGCTTGCAGGGCAAGCGCCTCGGCATCCTCGGCATGGGGCGGATCGGACGGATGCTGGCAGGGATGGCGCGCGGGCTTTCCATGGAAATCCATTACCGCAACCGCACCCGGCTTGCCGTCGAGCACGAGGGGGACGCGATCTTTCATGAAAGCGATGATGATTTCCTCGCCCATTGCGACGTGCTCTCCGTCCATCTGCCGGGCGGGGAGGGGACCAGGCGCTGGCTGAACGCCGAGCGTATCGCGAAGCTGCCGAAGGGCGCAATCGTGGTGAACACCGGGCGCGGCGGCACGGTGGATGACGACGCGCTGGCGGCAGCGCTCCGCTCCGGCCATCTTTTCGCCGCCGGACTGGATGTGTTCGTCGCCGAGCCTTCGGTGCCGGAGGTCTATCTTGGCCTGGAGAACGTGGTGCTGCTGCCGCATCTCGGCAGTGCCACGCATGAGACACGCGCCGCCATGGGCATGCTGGCCCTGGCGGGGATCGACGCGGTACTGGCCGGCCAGACGCCGCCCAATCTCATCACCTGATCTCGCGCGCCTTCAGCAGGTCGCGGATCTCCTCCAGCAGCACCTCCGCGCGAGGGGGCGCCGGGGGCGCCGAAGGCGTGGGCTTGTAGAGCTTCGAGATCAGCCGCACCATCCAGAACACCACGAAGGCGACGATGAAGAAGTAGATCAGCGCGTTCAGGAAGGCGCCATAGTTCAGCGTCACCGCCCCCGCGGCCTTGGCGGCGGTGAGTGTGGGCTCATGCTTGCCCTTCAGGGTGATGAAATGGCCAGAAAGATCGACCCCACCGGTGGCGATGCCGATGACCGGGTTGATGATGTTGGTCACCAGGCTGGTGACGATGCCGGTAAATGCGGCGCCCACCACCACGGCAACGGCCAGGTCCATGACGTTGCCGCGCATCAGGAAGGCCTTGAACTCGGCGATCCAGGCAGGCTGATGTATTGTCGCCATACGATGCTCCCAGTGTTTCGGAAGGCTATAGACGCGGCGCATCACGACGGTGCGCCCTGGAAACATTTATCTGCGTGGAGCTTTGTCAAGCTGTTCCATTGCCCATGACCCAGCTTCGGCCACCACCGGATCGGCATCGGCGGCGAGATGCCGGGCGGATGGAACCAGCGCCGGATCGCCCGAATTGCCGATGGCGATGGCAACATTACGGGCAAAGCGGTCCCGCCCGATCCGCTTGATCGGGCCGCCCGCGAACAGCGCGCGGAACCCAGCATCATCCAGCGCCGCAAGCTCGGCGAGGCGGGGCGCGTTCAGCTCTTCCCGTGCTGCGAGCTTCTGCTCCCGCCCGGCCTCGGCGAACTTGTTCCAGGGGCAGGCGGCGAGGCAGTCATCGCAGCCATAGATGCGGTTACCGATAGCGGCACGGAACTCCGCCGGGATCGACCCCTTATGCTCAATTGTGAGATAAGAGATGCAACGCCGCGCATCGAGCCGATAGGGTTCGGGAAAGGCATGGGTGGGGCAGGCGGACTGGCAGGCGGTGCAGGAGCCGCAACGGTCTGGATGCGGCGCGTCTGGCGTAAGGGCGGCGGTGGTGAGAATCTCGCCGAGAAACAGCCAGGAGCCATGCGTGCGGGAGACGAGATTGGTGTGCTTGCCCTGCCAGCCGAGCCCGGCGAGTTGGGCCAGCGGCTTCTCCATCACCGGCGCGGTATCGACGAACACTTTCACATCCGCGCCGGCCCTGGAAGCGATGAACTGCGCCAAGTGCTTGAGCCTGCCCTTGATGATGTCGTGATAATCCCGCCCGCGCGCATAGACCGAGATATTGCCGTGATCCCGGCGGGAGAGCCCGGCCAGCGGGTCGCCCTCCGGCACGTAGGAGGTACCAAGGCAGATGGCGGTGACAGCCTCCGGCCATAGCGTTCGCGGATCGGCGCGCTGATCCGCCCGCGCCTCCATCCAGCCCATCGAGCCATGGGCGCCTTCGGCGAGGAACCGGTTCAGCCGCGCCCGATGCTCGGGCGGCAGCGCAGCCTCGGTAAAGCCGATGGCATCGAAGCCCAGCGCCTCGGCCCGCGCCGTGATCAGGCGTTTGAAATCATCCCCGTCCACGATAGGGTGCCACGCCCTGCTCGGGAATGAAGGCGCCTTCGGGCGGATCGCCCGACTGCCAGAACACGTCGATTGGGATGCCGCCCCTCGGATACCAATAGGCGCCGATGCGAAACCAGCGGGGCTTGAGCAGGTCCATCAGCCGTTCCGCGATCATCATGGTGCAGCCCTCGTGGAAGGCACCATGATTGCGGAAGGAGGCCATGAACAGTTTCAGCGACTTGCTCTCGACCAGGAATTCGCCGGGAATATAGTCGATCACGATATGGGCGAAGTCCGGCTGGCCGGTGATCGGGCAGAGCGAGGTGAACTCCGGGCAGGTGAAGCGCACCACGTAATCCTGCCCTTGCGCGGGCGCGGGAACGCGTTCCAGCTTCGCCTTGTCCGGTGATTGCGGGGCCTTTATCTCGTGGCCAAGCTGGGTAAGCCCGGCATAGATTTCATCATTCATCGGTTTTGGTCCATCCTGCGCGCGTCTCGGCAGCATAGTCGGTGAAGCGCCCGACCTCGATCGCATCGCGCGCGCCTTTCATCAGGCGCTGGTAATAGGCGATGTTATGCCAGGTCAGCAGCATCGGTCCCAGCATTTCCTGCGCCCGGAACAGATGATGCAGATAAGCACGGTTGTGCCTCGTGCAAAGCGGGCAGGGGCAGCCGGGATCGAGCGGCCGCACGTCATCGGCGAAGCGCGCATTGCGCAGGTTGAAGATGCCACGGGTGGTGAAGGCGCGCGCGGTGCGTCCGGCGCGGGTGGGCATCACGCAGTCGAACATGTCGATGCCGCGCGCGATGGATCCAAGCAGATCATCCGGCGTGCCGACGCCCATCAGGTAGCGCGGCTTGTCAGCGGGCAGGAGCGGCTCGGTCGCCTCGATCATCGCATACATCAGCGCCTGACCCTCGCCGACGGCGAGGCCGCCGATGGCATAGCCCTCGAAGCCGATCCCGGTCAGCGCCGCCGCCGATTCCGCCCGCAGATCGGGATATATGCCGCCCTGCACGATGCCGAACTGGCCGTAGCCTTCGCGCCGCACGAAAGCCGCCCGCGAG
>DASTAF010000388.1:0-3311 GCA_035713005.1 Acetobacteraceae bacterium | reverse complement strand
AGCCGCTGGCGAAGCGCCTGGGCGTGCACAGCACGGCGCGCGCCTCGTTCGGCGTCTATACGACGGAGGGCGAGATCGACGCGCTGGCGAACGGCATCCGGCGGATTCAGAAAGTGTTCGGCTGATGCTCGATGACGTGGCCGATCTCTATCAGAAGCTGATCATGGAGCGGGCGCGCCACCCGCGCCATGCGAATGGGGAATTGGCGGCATTCGATGCCGAGGCGGAGGGTGACAACCCGATGTGCGGCGACCATCTCCATTTATGGCTGCGGCGCGATGAGAAGGGGCGGGTTTCCGAAATCAGTCATGAGACAAAGGGCTGCGCGATTTGCCTGGCTTCCGCCGATCTGCTGGGCGACGCGGTGCTCGGCAAGCGGCCGGAGGATATCGCCACGATCAGCCGCGAGTTCGAGTCCATGGTGACCAATGGCACCGGGAGCGATGGATTGGGAGACTTGCGGGCGCTGTCCGGCGTGCATGAATATCGCTCGCGTATCCGCTGCGCGACGCTGCCATGGCAGGCATTGGGCACGGCGCTGAGGCGCATTGGCGCCGCCGAGGAGAGTGAGGCATGATGGATAGCGATCTGCAGAAGACCGAGCCGGTGACGACCTGGACGCCCGAGGGCGAAACCGCGCCCCGCGTCAGCGAGGATGCCGTCATCAACGCCATCGCGACGGTCTATGATCCGGAAATCCCGGTGGATATCTATCAACTCGGCCTGATCTACGCGATCGAGATCGAGGAATCCGGGCGGGTGAAGATCGAGATGACGCTGACGGCGCCGGCCTGCCCAAGCGCGCAGGAACTGCCGGAGGCGGTGCGGCTTGCCGTATCCTCGGTCGAGGGGGTCACCGATGTCCAGGTCGAGGTGGTATGGGACCCGCCCTGGGACCCGAGCCGGATGAGCGACGATGCGCGTCTCGCCTTGAACATGTACTGAAGCAAAGCGATTGGACCATGAGCACGACGAATATCGAGATTGCGAAGCCGAAGCGCGGCCTGCCGCCGCTGATGCAGCTCAGTGACGCGGCGGCGGAGCGCTTGCGCGCGCTGTATCAATCTGGGGAGCAGGGCAAGCTGCTGCGCGTTTCGGTCAACACCAAGGGCTGTTCCGGCATGTCCTACGAGATGAACTGGGTGGAGCAGGCCGGTCCCGGGGATGAGGTCGTCACCGACAAGGATGTGATGGTTCTCGTCGACCGCAAGGCGACGCTGTTCCTGATCGGCACGGTGATGGATTACCGCACGGACAAGTTCACCTCAGGCTTCACCTTCGAAAATCCTAACGAGAAGGGCCGCTGCGGCTGCGGGGAAAGCTTTCATGTCTGAACATGGCTGAGCGAAACTCCGTCCGAGGCGCGATAGAAGCAACTGCGCTCGCCGGTATGGCAGGCGGCTCCCTTTTGATCCACCAGCACTAACAGCGTATCCCCGTCGCAGTCGATGCGGAAATCGACCAGGCGCTGCGTGTGGCCGGAGGTTTCGCCCTTGCGCCACAGGCTCTGGCGGCTCCGGCTGAAATAGCAGACCTGCCCGGTCGCCAGCGTCTCCGCGATCGAATCCTCGTTCATCCAGGCCATCATCAGCACTTCGCCAGTATCGAATTGCTGGGCGATGGCGGGGATCAGCCCGTCCGCGTTGAAGCGCAGGAGACCGGCCAGCCCTGATGGCAGGCTCATCTTGCAGAATCCTCGCGATAGGCTTCCTGTAATTCGCCGGCGAGGCAGGGTGGCGAGGCGCAGGCTGTCACCTTCTGCGCGCGCAGCATCGCCAGCCCCGATTCCAGATCGGCGATCAGATCGTCCACATGCTCCAGGCCGATCTGAAACCGCGCCATCTCGCCGCCGAAATTCCCGGTGCCGGCGCTGCGGGTGATGCTGGTGCGGGTGGGCAGCACGAGGCTCTCGAACCCGCCCCAGGAGGCGCCGATGCCGAACAGGCGCAGGCTGTCGATCATCGCCGTCACCGCCTCGTAAGGATATTCGGGCTGGAAGACGACGCCGAACAGGCCGGATGCGCCGTCGAAATCCCGTTTCCAGAACTCGTACCCCGGGCAGGAGGGCAGGGCAGGGTGCAGCACACGCAGCACTTCCGGCCGCTCCTCGAACCAGCGCGCGACGGCGAGGGCAGTCTTCGCCTGATGCGCCATCCTCACCCCCAGCGTGCGCGCGCCCCGCAGCGCCAGCCAGCAATCATCCGGCGAGGCATATTGCCCCAGATCGAGCGCGCCATTGCGCAGCCAGACCCAGTCTTCGTCGCTCGCGACCGTGACCGCGCCGAGTACGATATCCGAATGGCCGCCGATATACTTGGTCAGCGCCTGGATCGAGACATCGACACCATGGCGGAAGGGCTGGAACAGGCCGATGCCCCAGGTGTTGTCCAGGAACAGCTTCGCGCCATGGGCATGCGCCACGCGGGCGAGCATCGGCACGTCCTGCACCTCGAAGGTATGGCTGCCGGGGCTTTCGGCAAAGACGACCCTGGTGCGCGGGGTCAGTGCGGCGAGCAGCCTCTCTTCGGTGATCAGGGGGTCGTAATAGGTGGTCTGCACCCCGAAACGCTTCAGCACCGTGTCGCAGAAGCGGCGGGTCGGCCCATAGACTGAATCCGGCATCAGCAGGTGCTCGCCGGCCTGGAGGCAGGAGAGCAGCGGCACGGTGATGGCGGCGAGGCCGGAGCCGACGATCTGGCAATGGGTGCCGCCTTCGATTTCGGCGACCATGTCCTCCAGGGCGAAATGGGTCTCGCTGCCGTAGAGCCCGTAGATCTCCTCCTGTTCCAGCCGCCGCTTGCCGACCTCGCGGCGTTCCGCGCAATTACTGTAGAGAACGGTGGAGCCCCGGACCAGCTTCGGGTTGACGAAGCCGTGGCTCTTGGTCGGGCGGCGTGCCGCCTGGACCAGCTTGGTGTCGCAATGATCGGTCATGCGGCGGTCTCGATCTCGGTATCGGCGCGGCCGCCCCATTCGGCCCAGGAGCCGTCGTAAAGTCCGCCCAGCGGCAGCCCGGCGCGGGCGAGGCCCAGCGTCAGCACCGCGGCGGTGACGCCGGAGCCGCACATGGTGACCGCGCTGCCGGTTTCCGGCATGCTGGCGGCAAGGAATAGCGAGCGCAGGGCTTCCGGCGGTTTCATTGTGCCATCCTCGTTCAGGAGCTGGGTGAAGGGCAGGGATACGGCGCCAGGATAATGCCCGCCGCGCATGCCGGGGCGCGGCTCCGGCACCGTCCCGGCGAAGCGCACGGCGGCGCGGGCATCCAGCACGATCTCCCGCCGGTCGCGCAGGTTGCGCTGCATCTCCGTCAG